>JAIXSW010000174.1 GCA_027484495.1 Gammaproteobacteria bacterium | reverse complement strand
CTGGTGATGCGTGAGCAAAAGCGGCGCTTTCTGTCACTACGCTGTCAGCGACGGCGGCTGCCGGTGCTGGGCTTGCCGCAGGAGCCGCAGGAGCCGCAGGTGCCGCAGCGACTGGCGCAGCGGCCGGGGCCGGAGCTACAACCGGAGCTGGCGCTGCAGCAACTGCTGCTGGCGCCGCTGCGCCGGTCGAGAATACAAAGACGAGCGAACCGGTCTGAACCTTGTCGCCGACTTTCACTTTCACTTCAGTCACGGTGCCAGCAAATGGCGCAGGCACTTCCATCGCCGCTTTGTCGCCTTCGACCGATAACAGTGACTGCTCGGCTTTAACCACGTCACCGACTTTGACCAGTACTTCAGTGACTTCAACCGCATCACCACCGATATCCGGTACTTTAACGTCTTTGCTTTCGGTAAGCGCTGGAGCAGTCGCTGCAGCAACCGGCGCTGCGGCTGGCGCAGCAGTCGCAGGGGCCGGTGCAGCTGCTGGAGCCGCGGCGGATGCCGAGTTAGCACCAGCAAACACCATAATCAGCGAACCGGTTTTGACTTTATCGCCAGCTTTGACCCGAATTTCCTGCACCACGCCCGCCTGGGCGGCTGGTACTTCCATCGAGGCTTTATCGCCTTCCACTGACAGCAGTGATTGGTCCACACTGACGGTATCGCCGACTTTCACCAGAATCTCGGTGACTTCCACTTCATCCGCGCCGATATCCGGCACAAAAATTTCGATTGTCATTGCCATTCCTCTTATGCGAACAGTGGGTTCGGCTTGTTGGTGTCGATACCAAAACGTACGATCGCATCCGCCACCAGTTGTTTGTCGATAGTGCCTTGTTTGGCCAGTTCACGCAGCGCAGCCAGCACCACGTAGCCAGCGTTCACTTCGAAGTGACGACGCAGGTTTTCGCGGCTGTCTGAGCGGCCGAAGCCGTCGGTACCCAGCACTTTGTAAGACACTGCCGGCACAAAAGCGCGGACCTGGTCGACATAGTTTTTGATGTAGTCTGTTGCAGCAATGGCAGGCTCTTTGCCCATCACTTGTGCGATATAAGGCACTTTTTCTGCTTCATTCGGATGCAGCATATTGTGACGTTCACAGTCCTGACCATCACGCGCCAGTTCATTAAACGAAGTCACTGAATACACGTCTGAGGCAATACCATATTCTTCTGACAGAATTTCGGCCGCGCGGCGCACTTCATTCAGGATGGTGCCTGAACCCAGTAATTGCACTTTGCCTTTATTGCCGGTCAGCGTTTCCAGTTTGTAGATGCCGCGACGAATGCCTTCTTCAGCACCTTGTGGCATGGCCGGGTGATGATAGTTTTCGTTCATTACAGTGATGTAGTAGTAGACGTTCTCCTGCGCCGGACCATACATGCGGCGGATACCGTCCTGCATGATCACCGCCAGTTCGTAAGCGTAAGTCGGGTCATAAGAGATACAGTTTGGCACTGTACCCGCCAGAATATGGCTGTGACCGTCTTCGTGCTGTAAACCTTCGCCGTTCAGTGTAGTGCGGCCAGCAGTAGCGCCTAACAGGAAACCACGCGCTTGTTGATCGCCCGCCAGCCAGGCCATATCGCCCACGCTCTGGAAGCCGAACATTGAGTAATAAATGTAGAACGGGATCATCGGCAGATCGTTGGTGCTGTATGACGTTGCCGCCGCCACCCAGGATGCCATCGCGCCAAGTTCGTTGATACCTTCCTGCAACACCTGACCCGAAGTTTCTTCTTTATAGTAAGAAACAATAGCGCGGTCTTCCGGTGTGTAGGTCTGGCCGTGTGGGTTATAAATCCCGATTTGACGGAATAAACCTTCCATACCAAAAGTACGGGCTTCGTCAGCAATGATTGGCACAATTTGCTGGCCGATATTCGGATCTTTTAACAGGATGTTCAGACCACGCACGAACGCCATCGTCGTCGAAATTTCGCGTTTTTGCTCTTCCAGCAAGCCTTCAAAAACTGGCAATTCTGGCAGCGTCAGTGGCTTGGTGAAATTCGGCAGACGCACCGGCGTGTAGCCGTTTAACGCATCGCGGCGGGCATGCAGGTATTGATGCTCAGGTGAACCTTCCGGTAACGTCAAATACGGCAGGCTGTATACGTCTTCTTCTGACAGATATTCTTCCAGGTTCAGACGCTTGCGAATTTGCAGCACATGCGTCATATCCATTTTCTTCACCTGGTGGGCGATGTTTTTGCCTTCAGCGGCTTCACCCATGCCATAACCTTTGATGGTCTTGGCCAGGATCACCGTCGGACGGCCTTTGGTCTCTTGTGCCGCTTTAAAGGCAGCGTACAGTTTTGACGGTTCATGACCACCGCGTTTTAACGCGAAGATCTCTTCGTCAGTCATGTCAGCGACTAATGCCGCAGTTTCCGGGTAACGGCCGAAGAAATGCTGACGGACGTATGCGCCGTCTTTGGCTTTATAAGTCTGATAATCACCGTCGATGGTTTCATTCATCAGCTGCAGCAGTTTGCCAGTGGTATCTTTGGCCAGCAGCTTGTCCCAGCCACTGCCCCACACCACTTTGATCACGTTCCAGCCGGCGCCACGGAATAAACCTTCCAGTTCCTGGATGATTTTGCCGTTGCCCATGACCGGGCCGTCTAAACGCTGCAGGTTACAGTTGACCAGGAAACACAGGTTATCCAACTTTTCGCGCGCGGCGAATGACAACGAACCACGGCTTTCCGGCTCGTCCATTTCACCGTCACCGAGGAAGGCGTAAACACGCTGTGCGCTGGTGTCTTTCAAACCACGGCCGTGTAAATACTTCAGGAAACGCGCCTGATAAATCGACGTGATTGGACCTAAACCCATCGACACCGTCGGGAACTGCCAGAACTCCGGCATCAGTTTCGGGTGCGGGTAAGACGATAAACCTTCACCACCGACTTCCTGACGGAAGTTGTCCAGCTGGTCAGCCGTTAAGCGGCCTTCAACAAAAGCACGGGCGTAGATACCCGGTGAAATATGGCCCTGATAATACACTAAATCGCCGCCGTCTTTTTCGTTCGGCGCGCGGAAGAAGTGGTTAAAACAGGTTTCATAAAACGCGGCAGCGGACTGGTAAGACGCCATGTGGCCGCCCAGTTCCAACTCTTTTTTCGATGCGCGCAGTACGATCATGATGGCGTTCCAGCGGATCACCGAGCGGATCTTCTTCTCAAGATTCACATCGCCCGGATAAGCCGGTTCCTGCTGCGGCGGAATAGTGTTGATATAGTTGGTGGTGACGCCGGTTGGCATGTCCACACCTTCCAGCCGCGCCTGTTCCAGCACCTGCTCGAGCAGGAATTGCGCCCGCTCGACACCTTCGGTGCGTACTACGGATTCCAGCGCTTCCAACCACTCCTGGGTTTCGAGCACGTCGACGTCAAGCTTATTGACTTCAGACATATCAATTTTCCTTTCAAACCGTCCTGCCGCGCAGGACCTCAATGTTATTGTTCTGCTAGCGCTTAGTTCTGTTGCGAACGACGCAGCGAGCGTTCAAGTCGTGAGCGTTCCCGGTCGGCTTCCAGCAAAGCCTCTTCAATAAAGGCCAGATGGCTGTTGCTGGCTTGCCGGGCTTGTTCCGGCTCACCATTGATCACCGCTTCCATTAACCGTTGCCGATGTGAATTCAGCTGGCCCACAATGCCGTCCTTCTGCTGCAGAATTTCCAGGTTCAACCGGATATTCTGCTCCACCAGCGGCGTTAAGCCGCGCACCAGATGCAAAAGCACCACATTGTGTGATGCTTCTGCCACTGCTGAATAAAAACGTCCAACCGCCGCAGCTTCGGCATTGATGTCGTGTTGCTGCTGCGCCAGACAAATTTCGTCGTAGCGTTGTTTAATCTGCCCGTAATCATTGGCAGTGCCACGCAGCGCCGCGTAATAGGCACAGATGCCTTCTAAGGCGTGACGAAATTCCAGTAAATCAAATTGTGATTCGGGGTGACGGCCAATCAGTTCAAACAACGGATCAGTGAGGCCGCCAACCAAAGTGTCGCAAACAAAAGTACCGCCGCCTTGTTTGCGGCTGACCAGTCCTTTGGCTTCGAGTTTTTGCAGTGCTTCGCGCACCGATGGCCGGGACACTTCAAATTGTTCCGCCAGTTCGCGTTCGGTCGGTAATTTCTGGCCAGGCGCAAAGCTGCCTTCGAGCAACATTTGCTCCAGCTGTCCGACGATTTGATCCGACAATTTTGCCGGTTTGATTTTGAGTGCGTTTTTCATGGCTTCAACAGCGTAGCAAAGCCGCGCTGTTTGTCATTCCTGTCCAAGACTGCTGTTATTGTCGGCGCTTTGACTATCACGCCGTGTAAATTGGTAAGACCATTTTACTTTAATGCGCATCAAATTAGCAGAAAAGGCTGAGGCTGTAAATCAGTCAACGCGACGCTGGTGGAATTTCAGTCGCAAAACTTAGAGTTAAAACTCTAGAAAATCCATCAATCAGTGAAAAAACTCAATTGGTCAGACCATTAATGAAACACAAGTCTATCGTCTGTACGACAACCAGGTCACAGAGCGATATGCAGAATAAAAAAACGCCACAGTGTGGCGTTTTTTAGCAAAGGGTTGGGTTAACTCAGCCAGCCACTAAGTGTCAGAACG
>JAIXSW010000101.1 GCA_027484495.1 Gammaproteobacteria bacterium | reverse complement strand
TCATCACCATAATCGGTGCCTTCACGCAGTACATAGCTTTCGATCAGACGTTGTAAGGTTTCGCTGTTTAATTGCTGCCATGGGATGAGCATCAGATCTGTTCCTGTTGAGAAGACTTCGTGCCGAGCCACTGCGGGATTACTTGTTCCAGCCAATATTCAGGTCGCCACGGCGTGCCAGAGAGAAATCCGACATGACCGCCATGGCGGCTCAGATGTAACTGTACCTGCGGCGGTAAATGCTGCGGGATCACTGCCGCGGCCAGAAATGGGTCGTCCTCGGCGTGGATCAACAATAACGGACATTGCACCGCAGGCAGGAAATTTAACCCGCTGCAGCTTTGGTAATAATGTTCGGCATCGCGAAAACCATGCAATGGGGCCGTTAAGCAGTTATCAAACTGGCGGATACTGCGAATGTTACGGATGTCAGCCGCACTGATCGGTAGCGGAAAATCAGCATGCGCCACCAGTTTACGTTGCATCGTACCTTTGAGCCGGCCGAGCAGATAACGCTGATAGACCTTGCTGAAGCCCTGATTGATGCGGTCACTGCTGGGTGCCAACGCCAGCGGCGCACACACCGCCACTGCGGCACTCAGCAGATTTTGGCTGCCGCTTTCGCCGCAGTATTTCACCAGGACATGGCCGCCAAGCGAAAAGCCGATGGCCAGCAAACGGCGTGTCGGATAGCGGTCGCGGCATTGCTGCAAAAACAGCGCAAAGTCGGCGGTGTCACCGGAGTGATAGGCGCGCGGCAACTTATTCGCCACCCCATTACAGCCGCGAAAATGCATCAGGACCACGCCAAAGCCCTGTTGCTGCAAGCTGTGAAACATGCCACGGACATAATGGCTGTTGATGTTGCCTTCCAGCCCGTGTAACAAGATGACTAAAGGTTTGCTGCAGTCTTCGGCATCCAGACTCCAGTTCAGCTGCAGTTCGTCCCGATCCGGCAATTGCAGAATTTCTACCCGCGTATGCAGCGCATGACGCGGCGCCAGATATTTGGCCAGAATAGTTTGCAGATGCGCGTTACGCAGGCCTAAGGCTGGTTTAAAGAGGGGAAGCGGGTGATGCGCAGTTCCGGCTTGCAATTTTTAACTCCTGCTACAACAATGGTTTTTTAACTGTTCGGACCAGAATAATGCAAAGACGACAGTTTATCATGCTTGGCCTTGGCGCGGGTGTCAGCCTGAGTCTGGGACTGACTTTATATCCGGTGCTGCAAAGCACAGAGACCAGCCGCAATGATGCCGCAACGTTGGTGCTGGATGCATTGTTGCCGGTGTTGTTGCAAGGCGCTTTGCCAGCTGATGCAGCAGAGCAGCAAGCTGCCTTGCGCCGCAGCCGCGACGCGGTGTTGCAGTTCCTGCCCTATCTTCCCAGAAGCCAGCAACAACAATTGCAGCAACTGTTCCTAGTGCTGCAGGAACGACTTGGTCAACTGGCACTGACCGGGCACTGGCTGAGTCTGAATGAACTACCGATCAGCAGCCGGTTGCAAATACTGACCAGCTGGCGGGACAGTTATCTCGCTACTTTGCAGCAGGCTTATCATGGTCTGCGCGAATTATTGTTAGGCGCCTATTATGGTCAGCCACAGCATTGGCCGGCGTTACAATATCAGCCGCTGGAGTTTAACCCCTATGAATGATCCCATTGCTGCAGGACTCGCCCGTGGCTGGTCACATATTGATGCCAGCACACTGCGTACTGATCAGGAATTCGACACTGACGTGGTCATTATCGGCACTGGCGCTGGTGGTGGTATTGCGGCGGAGCTGCTGACACAGGCTGGTTTTAAAGTATTAATGCTGGAGCATGGTGCTTTGTATTCCAGCAGTGATTTTCGCCAACAAGAACGCTGGGCCTATCCGCAGTTATATCAGGATGGCGCCGGCCGTAAAACTTTGGACCAGGCCATTTCGATTTTGCAGGGCCGTACTGTCGGTGGCTCCACTACGGTGAACTGGACCACATCGATCCGCACGCCCGGCAACACGTTAAAATACTGGGAACAGGAATTTGGGCTGGATTTTGCCAGCACGGGCAGTCTGGAGCCGTTTTTAGATCTGGCGACAGGCCGGCTGAACATCAGCGAATGGGCACTGACGCCGAATCACAACAACGGCATTTTACAACGGGGTTGCCAAACTCTGGGTTGGGATTACACCGTGATCCACCGCAATGTCAAAGGTTGCGCCAATACCGGGTATTGCGGCATGGGCTGTCCACTGAACGCCAAACAATCGATGTTGGTGACGACGATCCCGATGGCGCTGGATGCCGGCGCCACGTTAATCAGCCGGGTGTCGGCACGTGAATTAGTCTGGCGTGGTGATCAGGTGCAGGAATTGTGGGCAGTGCCGGTTGATGCGCAGTTTCAGACCGACCCACGGCTGAAAATTCGCATCCGGGCGCGGCACTACTTGCTGGCTGGCGGTGCGATTAACAGTCCGGCCTTGTTATTGCGCTCCAAAGTGCCAAATCCATCCGGCAGGCTGGGGAAACATACTTATCTGCACCCAAGCGTGATCTCTGGTGCCTTGTTTGGCGAAGCCGTGCATGGGGAGAAAGGCGCGCCTCAATCAATATATTCCGACCAAGTTGTCTGGCCAACCGAGGCTCAGATTGGTTTTAAACTGGAAGTTCCGCCCTTACATCCAGTGTTGATGGCGAGCAAACTGACCGGGATTGCGGAATCGCATGCAGACCTGATGCGGCAGTTTAATCACCTGCAAGTCATGATTGCCTTGCTGCGTGATGGTTTTCATCCGGAGGCGCAGGGTGGGGCAGTACAACTCGACAGTTTTGGTGAAGCTCAACTGGATTATCCATTAACCGACTATCTGTGGGATGGCGTACGCCGGGCTTATCTGGCGATGGCTGAATTGCAGTTTGCTGCCGGGGCCAGTGCTGTCCTGCCGATCCATAACGATGCGCGTTTGTATCAGAGCTGGCCGCAGGCGAAAGCCGCGATCATGGAACTACCGTTACAGCGTTATCGTGCAACTTTAGCTTCAGCCCATGTGATGGGCGGCTGTAATATGAGTGCGGATCCGGCAACAGGCGTCGTCGACAGCTTCGGCCGGCATCAGCAGCTGAAAAATCTGACCATTTGTGATGGCTCCATTTTGCCAAGCAGTCTGGGGGCCAATCCACAATTAACGATTTATGCGCTGAGCTGGCGGATTAGTATGGAGCTGATAAAAAAACTGTCGGTGTGAATGCTCATACCGACAGCAACATTGGCAAAGAGTTCGGGCCAAAAGGCGCGCCGGACCTGACGGGAACGTCGCGCGGTTGTACAAGTGACGAGAGAACACAGCAGGATAAAACTTGCCGCGCTACAGCGTGGCAGCAGCGCGGCCCAGATTAATCGTTCGGACCGGCGTGGCTGATTTTGTACATAAAATAAACGGCGTAAAATGTACAAAGTCCCAGCACAATTGCCAGACCAGTGAAAGAAATGAAAATGACAGGGTCATTCATAAATTGGTGCCACAGGTTCATGATGTTTGCCTCCATTGACTTGATGAACACAGTCTAGTCAGCAAAACGCCGTCAAACCCTGATGCAGATCAAGCTTTGGCGGCGTCAAAAGGCTGTGGCAGCCCCAGTTGCAACAGTGCTTGATCCAGATCAAAAGCCAGTTGTTGTTGGATGGGCGCAGGCACCTGATGGCTATCCAGATACTGCTGACGCACAGTGTTGGCAACGACAGTGCAGTGAGCTTGATCAGCGCAGCACTGCACCAATGCCCGCTGTTCCAGTCGTTCAGCCGTCAGTTCTGCAGCCAGCAGCTGTTGCCGCAGTTGCACCAATAATGGGTCGGTCGGGTACTCCTTCAGCTGACGACTCACATCACGCCGCAGCTGGCGGATGTGTTGCGTCGTCAGATGCTGCGGACTTAACCCTTGCATCAACACCGGCAGCGGCGCCAGTAACGGGCGCCAGGTGGTCAGCAGAATCAAATTGATATTGCAGTTGTATTGGTCCTGCAGCGCCAGCAGTTCAGTTTGAAGCACAGGGTAAAGCGCCAGACTGAATTGCCAGAATTGTTCTGCGTGATCGGTCTCTGACGGGGACGCAGCTGACCACTTTGCAGATAATCCCTTGTCAGCTGACACCTTTTCAATTGACACCATTGGCCTGCCAAAAATTTTCGGTTTTCAGTTCGAGCTGTTCCTGAGCTTCAAACCAGGCCAGTTCCACATCGGCCAATTCGCCGTTCAGCTTGGTTTGTTCTGCCAACAGTTTAGTCAGCTCCGCTTTGCGCGCTGCGTCATACAGGCCAACATCGGCCAGATCGGTTTCAATGGTATTGAGCCGCGCCTGCAGTTTTTCCTGTTGTTGTTCCAGCTTTTCAATTTGCTGTTTCAGTGGCCGCAACAGGTTTCGCAGGTCTGCTTCCAGCCGTTTCTGGTCCTTACGCTGCTGCGCCACCGGCGCTTCACCATTGGCTGGCTCGGCTTTTTGCTGCTGCAGTTTGCTGTCGTTCTGCAGCCACTGATAATAGTCTTGCAGGTCGCCGGCAAAAGGCGCGACTTTGCCATGCGCCACCAGATAAAACTCATCAGTGGTCGAGGCCAGTAAATGCCGGTCGTGCGACACCACAACAATCGCACCTTCAAAACCTTGCAGCGCCATCACAATGGCTTCACGCATGTCGAGGTCGAGATGGTTAGTCGGTTCATCGAGTAATAACAGATTCGGCCGCTGATAGACCAGCAAGGCCAGGACCAGCCGGGCTTTTTCGCCGCCGGAAAACGGACCGCACGGTGCCAGGGCTTTATCGCCATGAAAACCAAAACCGCCTACGAAATCGCGCAGGCTCTGTTCGGTTGCCTGCGGAGCCAGCCGCACTAAGTGTTGCAGCGGTGAATCCTGAGGCCGCAGTGTTTCCAGCTGATGCTGGGCGAAATAACCGATACTGACGCCATTGGCGTACCATAAGTCACCCGCTTGCGGCGGCATGGCGCCAGATAGCAGCTTAATCAGCGTTGATTTACCGGCACCGTTCCGACCCAATAAGCCAATCCGGCTGCCCGGCAATAACTGGAAATTAATCTGCTGCAGGATGGATGTCTCGCCATAACCGGCGCGGACGTTTTCCAGCTTCAGTAACGGATTCGGTAACGCCCGCGGCGGCAGGAATTCGAACTGGAATGGCGAATCGACATGGGCCGGTGCCAACAAGGTCATGCGCTCCAGCGCTTTGATCCGGCTTTGCGCCTGCTTCGCTTTGGTAGCCTGGGCGCGGAAACGGTCAATATAAGACTGCAGGTGTGCAACCTGCCGTTGTTGTTTTTCAAACATCGACTGCTGCTGCGCCATTTGCTCAGCACGCTGGCGTTCAAACTGGCTGTAGTTGCCGCGGTATAAATTCAGTTTTTGATTGTCGATGTGGACAGTGTTGTTGATCACCGCATCAAGGAAATCGCGGTCATGGCTAATCAGTAATAAAGTGCCGTCAAAGTTACTCAGGTACTTTTCCAGCCACAACACGGCATCTAAATCGAGGTGGTTGGTTGGTTCATCCAATAACAACAATTCGGCGCGTTGCATCAAAGCCCGCGCCAGATTGAGCCGCATCCGCCAACCACCGGAAAATGATTTCACACTATGTTGTTGCATCTCGCCACTGAACCCAAGCCCGTCCAGTAACGTACCTGCTTTGGCTTCTGCACGATAACCGTCCAGCGTTTCTATCTGATGATGCACTGCGACTAAATCGGTGTCGGCGGCAGCATGGCGGACCATCAGTAACAGCGGAAACAGCAGTTCATCGCCTTGCAGTACATAATCCATCGCGCTGATATCAAGTGCAGGAGTTTCCTGCGCCACTGTCGCGATAGTCCAGCTGGCCGGAATGCTGGCGCTGCCGGCATCGGGCTGTAGTTTGCCTTGCAACATCGCGAATAATGATGATTTGCCACAGCCGTTGGCGCCGATAATGCCGACCTTTTGCCCCGGAAATACGGTAAGATCGGCGTCAAGTAATAATGCCTGCGCGCCACGGCGCAATTCGATGTTCTGAAGTTGGATCATAAAACCATACCCGTCGGAAGAGGCTGCTAATGTAATCGGAAAGGCCCGGCAAACCAAGTATTGCCGTGGTTTTCCCTCAGCGGAGACACAGAAACTGATGCAAAGCCGGAAAAAAAAGCGTTTTATCGCCGGGGCCAGCTGCCCGAAGTGCAAAGCCACCGATACCATGATGTTGTTTCTGGATAACAACGTCGAGAAAGTGGAGTGTGTGCATTGTGGTTATCAGATGGCTCAGCCGGGAGCGGCTGTCGAGAAGGCATCCCGGCCGGCTGAGACTGTCATTGGTGTCTTTAAGCCGGAATAATGCTGAGCTGCCGTCGTTAATAATGCGGCGGCAGCGGTTCTTCATCAGTGCGCAAAATACCGCTGTCACTGCTGCCCTGCAGTTTCTCAGCCAGGATCAGGACGTGGCGCTGTAGTTTTTCAATACGGCGCTGATGCTCCAATAACTCATTATTTAAAGCCTGTAAGGTGTCTTCCTGAAAAGCCAGTTTGCTTTCCAGTTCGAACACTTGCTGCTGCAACTGCTCATGACTGTCGTGAGTGTTTGTCATGGTTTGAACTCCCAGTATTCGGCCAGACCACTGGAACTCAGGGTCAGCACCTGCCCGTTATTAAGCAGGGCGACATCATACACCACTGCGCCCGGTGGTTTGGCATATGGTGATGGACTGACGGTCCAATCTTTGACTTTTTGACCGGTCTGCACGTTCCAGATGGTCACGCGCTGGGATGGCGAACCGGTCAGCAGCCATTTGCCGTCACTGCTAAAGCGTGCCGTACTAAAGACACGGCCACGATCTAACTGCAACCGGCTGAGCAATCGGCCTGTTTTCAACTCGATGATCTGTGCTTGTTGCAGGCTGTCTGCGCTAAACAGAAAGCGGCCTTGTGGGTCAAGAGCAACCCGGGTGACCCGGTTTGGATGTGAAATACTTTGCAGGATTTGTGCGCTGTCGGTATCCCAGAAGTAGCTATGCAAGTCGCTGCTGCCGGTCAAAGCATAACGACCATTCGGCGACATCGCGACCGCATTGATGTTCTCGCTATGACCTTGAAACTCGAGTCGGCGACCACTTTTCAACGTGATATGCTGAATTTTGCCATCACTCTGGCCAATCAGCAGGTGGCGGCCAAAGTCTGACACGGCAATGTCGCGGATGGTGACGCCCGACTGCATAGCCCAGAAGCCAAGGTTCTTCCCATCCTGCATATCCCAAAGCGCCGCGTTAGCGGGATCGGCACTGAGCAGATATTTGCCGTCGGCACTGAATACCAGGTGTGTGACCAGGTTTTGGGTTGGATCGCCGTGACTTAAGCGGAATTTTGCCTTCGAAGTGTTGGTATCCCAGATCACAATACCAGAGGTGAGACTGCTGACCGCGAGTAACTGGCTGGTCGTGCTGATAGCGCCTGCAACTGTACCTTCCGCGCTGATCGCCTGTTGCCGGAGCAAATCTTTCGGAACTTCTGTGCAGCTTACCAGCCAAAGGCTGAGAAAAACGGCCAGATATTTAGATCTAAGTGTTAACGTCATCCGCACAAGCCTGTAGTATAGCCGTGGTTGAAGGGTAGTCCTTTCTGTTTATCACAACACAATTTTGCAGTGAAGTCTGCAGTTTATTTGGAGAGTAAAATGCGCGTAGCAACGAAGGTGTCACTGATCGCCGCCGCCCTGATTTCATTGTCGGCCTGTCAGAAAGAAGCTGCTGAACCAGCTGCACCAAAGCTTGATACCGACAGCGCCAAACAGTCTTATGCACTGGGTCTGTCTGCCGGTAAATACCTGAACAATGCAGTAGAAGAACATAAAAAATTAAACCTGACGCTGGATGCAGCGTTGATCCTGCGCGGTGTGCAGGATGCAGCTGGTGGTGGTAAACCAGCGCTGGCTGAAGAAGAAGTTCAGAAAATTCTGACTGCACTGGATGAGCAATTCCGCAACAAACAAGCTGAAATGGCGAAAACCAAAGCTGAAGAAGCCAAAGCCAAAGGTGTTGCTTTCCTGGCTGAAAACGCCAAAAAAGCTGGTGTAACTACCACTGCATCTGGCCTGCAATATGAAGTGATCACTGCGGCAGACGGCGCTAAGCCAAAAGCTGAAGACACAGTCAAAGTGAAATACAAAGGCACGCTGACTGACGGTACTGAGTTTGACAGCACCGAGAAAAACAACAACGGCGAGCCAATCGAATTCCCGTTAAACCGCGTGATCAAAGGTTGGACTGAAGGTGTTCAGCTGATGGGCGTTGGTTCTAAGTTCAAGTTCACTGTGCCGTCAGAACTGGCTTACGGCGAGAATGGCATGGGTCCAATCCCGGCGAACAGCGTACTGGTATTCGAAGTTGAGCTGGTTGGTATTACTGCTCCTGAAGCCGCGCCAGCAGGCGAAGCTGAAAAAAAGTAGTGATTGCGACACCCTATAAAACGCAATAAAGCCGGCAATGCCGGCTTTTTCTTTACTGCAACATCACGAATCGCATTTTGCCATGCAATTCAGGCGGAGACGCCATGGGTATGTTTCAGGAATAAAGTCTGAATCAGTTCATCTTCCAGGCTAAAGCGTTCTTCCAACGCTTGTCCCAGCTGAGATAAATCTGCATCAAATGCAGTCAGTGTCTGACCTGCGCTTTCATCGGCAAATTTATCATTGAATTCCAGCGCCAGATCGGTTGATGCAGCAATTTTAGGACACAAAGCTTCCGCCAGTGACTTGCTGTGCGCACCATTGATCGCACATTGCGATACGATCTGGTCATAAACTTCAAAATGACCTGCCGACAAATAATCCATCAGCAGCTGACAAAAATGCTGAATTTGTTGCTGTTCAGGCAGCTGCTGGTCTGCGTTTTGTTTGTCAAAAGGGGGTAATGCAGCGAGTTTGCAATAACAGACGATGAGTTGCTGCCGCTCTTCCAGCCAGTTATCAATCGCTGTCAGAGAGCCTCCCCATTGCTGCCGGGCACTCTGTAGCCGGTTGTACATAAGCGGTTCCTTGTAAATCTTAACCTGTCTGATATTGCTAATAAAAAGAATTCTGCAATAAAGATCAACACATTTTTTCATTGGTCGGTGCAGTCTGTGCCGTTATCATGGCATGGTTGTTCTTCTTGTTTCAAAAGGGTATACACATGTTGAAACACAGTCTGACCCTGAGCAGTGTGCCACAGGCTCATTGGTTTGTCGTGTGTCAGGGTAAGTTATGGTTGCCACAAGCGCAGATACCATTTGGTCATTGGGCAGATCTTGGTTTGTCTGAACCAGAACAGCTCTGTCAGATTGGCGAGTGGCAACAACATCCATGTGTGCTGGCGGTGTATCAGGACCAACTGGCTGAGCCAGAACTGTGGCAAAACGCCCGCATGTTGCTCGTTCATCCTGAGCCACACTGGTTTGAGCTGGCGGCAAGAGCCACCCAGCTGGCGTTATTTATCCAAACACATCGTTATTGCGGGCAGTGTGGTTGTGCGATGCGATTGGTTAGTTGGGAGTTAGCGATGTTGTGCCATCAGTGTGGCCATCGCGCTTATCCGCGTATTTCGCCTTGTGTATTGGTGGCCATTCGCAAAGACGACCAGATCCTGTTAGCGCGTTCCAGCCGGCACAAGCCGGGATTCTTTTCGATCCTCGCTGGTTTTGTGGAATCCGGCGAAACACTGGAGCAGGCCGCTGTGCGGGAGGTAGCCGAAGAAGTGGGTGTCCAGATCGGTCATTTACGTTATGCCGGCAGTCAGCCCTGGCCATTTCCACATTCGCTGATGATGGGTTTTTATGCAGATTATGTCAGTGGGGAGATTGTTTGTCAGGAAGACGAAATTGCTGAGGCAGACTGGTTCAGACTAAATGAATTGCCTGA
>JAIXSW010000029.1 GCA_027484495.1 Gammaproteobacteria bacterium | reverse complement strand
TGACCGGTTTTTTCTGAAAGCGCTGGCGCTTATGCGTTTGCTGTCACACCAGCTGTACGTGCTTTACGCACTTTTGCTGCCTGACGGTTGTATGCGTCTGTGAATTGCGCTTTTTCCAGCTTACGTACGGCTTCACCGTTGACGTCGATTTTGCGCAGATAAGTTACAAACACAAAGGCATTAACCACGAAGAAAACTGCTGCTGCGATTAAAAATGTGTCCATCTTACACCTCATTACATCACCGGATTCTGACCGGTTTTAAGACTGTGATTACCGTTGGTTTCAGGTAAAAAACGGAAGTGGAACTCGCTGTATCACTTGCGTTATTTACCTGCTTGATAATCTATATGCAGACGGCGTGCCAACTTAAAAACAAATATGTATGTTATTGTTTTTAATCGCTTTTATTGAGTTAAGCTCCATAAGATCGCTGGGGTGGCGCTGAGGGGATCTGAGGATCTGTTGCTAATTGGCGACAGCAAAAAGCAGGCGAATATTTTATCTATATAAATCAACACCTTAACGTGTATCTTTTTTGCGACAGTTTTGCCACCGCAAGGAAAACCAGGATAATTATCATTAATTTCAATGACTTAAACATCATCACTTTACACGAAATATGCACATTCCGGCCTGAACTACTGCTTAGCGGCGAAACCAGATAGCAATGGGGCCGGTGGCGGGAAAGCACAAAAGCGCCGGATGGCGCTTTTGTATTGTGCGAAAAAGCAGACTTAATTGATAAAACCGTACTTGCGTGACACCACATCAAAGTAATTCAGGCACTGCTTGGCATATTCACGTTTTTCCACATAACTGCCCGGGAAAAAACTCTTTTTGAAACCATACGCCACCATGTCTTTGAGGCGTTTCAGCGGAATATCAAAATTATCGACGGCCAGCTGATACTCGCGGCTGACGGTGGTATTCGACACCAGCCGGTTGTCAGTACAAATCACCGTCGCAATGCGGTTTTCAAGCATATCTTTAAACTTATGTTGTTTGATGTCGGTGATCGCCGGATTGGTTTGCAGGTTTGACGTCAGGCAGACTTCAATCGCAATACGTTTATCGGCAATGTATGAGGCCAACTCTTTGATATATTTCTGTTTATCGACGATTGTCGGATCTTTGATCATTTCCGGGATAAACATGGAATAACCGTGACCTATCCGATCGGCATAACATTCAGTAATAGCTTCAAACACCGATTCTGCGCCGTAAGCTTCACCGGCATGCAAAGTTTTCAGCAAGAAATGCTGGTGAGCATATTCATACACTTCTTTAAAATTGTGCGCCGGAAAACCGGACTCCTGTCCGGCCAAATCCAATGCCACTATCGGGATCCCCGCTTCATCGCGTAAACGCACACTGGCACGTACCAGTTCCATCGCCGCCAGTTTAATCACCTGCATCGGCTCGAAATCACGCATCAACTGAAACAGGTTGGTGTAATAAGGTGAAAACCCTTTGCCACTGAACATGCGCATTGCACAATTGATGATGCCATAAGCAAAAGGCGGTTTGTGGCCATGCTGAACCTGATCATGCGCGTTATATTCATGCATGGCACGTTTCAGCCCATTATTGACCGTATGCATGATGCGGTCGAAATCAATGCCAACCGCCGGATCCATCAATAACTGCGGCGCAAACCGCACCTCAATGTAATTCACGCCTTCGGCCTGGTTATCCAGCGCCAGTTCATAGGCCGCTTGCTCCAGATTTTCCAGATCGCGCAGCACACCGCAGGTGTATTGGAAACCATGCAGGTATTCACCCAAATTGTTATAGCGCTCTTTAAACACCAGGGCTTTCATCCCTTCTACCGTATTCGAAGGCAGGATCAGTTTGCTGCGCTGCGCCATCTCAATCAGCGATTCCAGACGTAAACTGCCATCCAGATGCAGATGTAAATCAGACTTTGGCATTTCTTTAATAAAATCAGCGGAATAAAAAGGCATGGCTGTTCCTGGAGCTAAAAATACGACTGGTTCTCATTATAATAGTTTGAACTGACGACTTCGCAGAAACAATGAAAAAAGTAGTAAAACGGCAAAGACGCCGCTGAGACAGCAAGCTGCGACAAAACCTGGCGACAAAACCGGGCGACATCTGCTTGGCGTGAGTCTGCTTGGGTGCCAGACTTTTGCGCAAAGCGCGGGCAAGCTGAATTCAGAAGTTTCAGGCAAAGCTAAGTAGCTAATATTTCAGATAAAGTTGGAACTAGTCGCGATCTTGCAGGATTTTTTGACAAATGGATACTTTCTGGCCCAATATTGGCTGTTAAGTTCAAAATGACACTTTAATCATGCTCGATTGGCGTGTGAAAATTGCTGAGTCAAAAGGATTTTATGCGTCGTAAGGCTGCCTATACCATCAGCATTTTGATATCAGCGATGATGGCTGTGGCCAAACCGCTCGCTGCTGATTTGACGGTGGTCTATCCGCAAGTCAAAGCGCCCTACAATGAAATTTTTGAGCAAATCATTCGCGGCATCGAACATCAACAACAAGATGGGCTGCAGCTCTATCCGCTTGATGGCAAATCACCTTTAGACAATACAGCAAAAGAATTATCGCGGGATCCGACCAATCTGGTCATTGCCTTGGGTAAAAGTGGCTATCAAGTCGCACAACAAATTCAACAAACCAATAGTGTCGTCGTCAGTGCTCTGCCTTTGCAACCTGCCGGCATCGCAGGCATCAGCTTGTTGACCGACCCGAAAGTTTTGTTCACTTCGTTAAAAATGCTCGCTCCGGCTATTAAAAAAGTCCATGTGGTGCACACCGACGCCAGTCGCTGGCTGATCCAAATCGCGGTGGCACAAGCCTCTGATTTTGGTATCGAAGTCATCGCGGAAGAAGTAAAAGACCTGAAAAATGCAGTTCAAACTTATCAGGACCTATTGCAAAGTATCGATCCGGCCAGCAACGCTGTTTGGTTACCGTTCGATGCAATCACCGCGAATGAGCAAGTTATTTTGCCCCAAGTACTTGAATTAGCATGGGAGCGCAACATCGTCTTGTTTTCTAGCAAACCCGAACACGCCAAGCGCGGCGCTCTTTTTTCAACTTTTCCCGACCATTTTGAGTTAGGCCGTGAACTGGTCATCTTGGTGCAACAACTGCAGCAAGGAAAAGCTGCAGCGACCGTAGTACCGCTGCAAAAGGTGCAGTTAGCGGTCAATCTGCGCACCGCAGCGCATCTTGGCATGGAGTATAAACAGGAAGTTTTACGCCAAATTCCGATTACCTTCAGATGACCGTTAAGTAGACAATGCCACACACTGTAAAACCAACCCTGATGCGCCAATTACTGCGCCTGCTACTGCCAAGCATGTTGGTGTTGGTTGGCACGCTCGGCGTGTTATTTGTGTTGCTGACTTCACGGTTTTCCAACCAGCAGATGCTGTCGAATACTGAACAACTGGCGCGTTCTTTTGCCGAACAATCGGTGTTAGCCATGTTAACCGGCAGTACTGTCAATGCTGAGCCCGTACTGCAGCAAATGAAGACATTTCCCGACTTTGTCGGTGCAGGCCTTTGGAGCAAAGAAAACCAGTTGCTGGTATGGCATGGTGACACGCAAACAGCCGACACTTTCAAGCGTCTGCTGGCAGAGCCAGCCACAGATGAGATACGGATTTGGCAACTTGATCAGCTGGTATTTCTGGCCGCCGCTGTCAAGGTGCAGGCAGGTGCCGAGCATGCGGAAGCTGAGCTGTCACTGGATGCCCCTTCAAGTTTGCCATTGGGCTATGCCTTACTGGTATTCAGCAAAGCACGTTTGCAACAGCAAATCGGCAATAGCCTGTTGATTAGCCTCGGGGCTGTTGCTCTGGCTGCCCTGATAATTTTATGGTTTATCAGCAATTGGGTGCAAAAAACCACTTTGCCGCTCAGGCAGTTATCAGAGCGGATGCAAAGTGATGATTTCTTACGCCAGGCCAGCTCGCCAGTCAGCGGCGGTAGCTCAGAGATCCAGCATATCAGTCAGGCCTATCAGCAGATGGCGGCAGCTATTATTGAACGCGATGAAGCACTTCGAATACACCAGCACAAACTTGAGACGCTGGTTGAGATCAGGACCCGGGAGCTTACCACTGCGCGGGATGCGGCATTGACCGCCAGCCGGCACAAATCTGAATTTCTGGCCAATATTACTCATGAACTACGCACGCCACTGCAATCAGTTATTGGCTATATTGATTTGGTCAACGAACAGCTTGAGTTTACTGACTACGCAGACCTGACTGACGACCTCAACAGGGCGCAACGCAATGCAGAAAACTTATTGAAGATGATCAATAGCTTGCTGGATTTTTCAAAAATTGAAGCAGGTAAAATGGAGCTACATGTGAGCCGGGTACGCGTGTCGCAGGTGATCCAGCAGTGCGTCGACCTGATCAAACCTTTGCTGCAGAGCAATCAATTGCAGCTGGATATCAGCGACAAAGGGCTGGAATTGTGGACTGATGGGGAAAAACTCCTGCAAGTATTGGTCAACCTGATGAGCAACGCCTGCAAATACACCCAATCAGGCCGTATTACTTTACGTGTACACGAAGACGGCAATCACTGTGAGTTCAGTATTGCCGACACTGGCTGCGGTATAGATCCACAGCAACTGGAACATATTTTTATGCCCTTTTATCAGGTTGATGGTAGTCAAAGCCGGCGCAGCGGTGGTACAGGCCTTGGCTTAGCCATCACCAGGCAATTTGTTGAATTAATGGGCGGCTCCGTCACGGCATTGAGTCAATTGAATCAGGGTTCTGTTTTCATCGTTCGAGTCCCGATATTAAAAACATAACTCTATAT
>JAIXSW010000092.1 GCA_027484495.1 Gammaproteobacteria bacterium | reverse complement strand
GAGCTTACCACAGCCGGTCAACGGCAGCAGTGCTGCGGTGGGTCCGCTGGACACTGCCGCGCTCAGTCGCCGGAAAACAGCGACTGACAGCGGCTGGTTCGGCTATGGCAGCTTAAATCCGGCGTCTGAACAATACCAGCAGCAACACGGCAAAACCCAGCGCCCCGCCGGAGCCACCGGAACTGCCATTATTGACCGGCGTCGTGGTGACAGTGCCTTTCACTTTAATCGAAAAGGTCACCACAGTACCCAAACCACGACTATCCATCACGCTGATGCTAAATTGCAGATCGGCGTCACGATTTGGTGCAACAAAGCTGGCGCTGTCGGTCGCCGCATTGCTCAGGGTCACGCTATCGCCACTGACCTGAGTCCAGCTGTAAGTCAGCGCATCACCATCCGGATCTGTCCCTTCCGCTTTTAACGTGACCTGGGCGCCGGCATTCACTTCAGTTGGGAAGCCAACTTTCACTTCCGGTTTGCGGTTTTGTTCGTTGTCGCGAATTTTCACCAACAAGCTGGCGCGGTCCGTCACCACAGTGCCACTGAGCTGCAAGGTCAGCTGCTCGTCGTTTTCCAGCAGACTGTCATCAATCGGCGTCAGCGTGATGGATTTGTCGGCGGTATCGCCATCGGCCCAACGCAACTCGCCGCTGCTTTGCTGAATGTCGGTGCCGGTTTTGGCACTGTCGTCTTTAAGCTGATAGCTGACGGTCAGCGCACCGCTGCTGCCGGCAAACCGGCCGATTTTCACGCTAACCGGGCCAGCATTTTCTTCCAGCGTCACAGTGCTGAGCTGAAAACCCGCCGCGCCTTGTTGCGCGCCGGCGCTGCCAATCGTCACCTGATGATAAGACGGCGTGGTCAGCGTCAGACCATTTTGCGGATCAAACAAACGGACAAAAAAGCTGGCATGGCCAGCCCATTGCGTGCTGGTCGCGATACGGATCGTTTTGTCCGCATGGTCATCGGCCGCCCAGCTCAGCCGGCCTTTGGCCAATTGCGTGAGTTGCCCCGTCAGGCCAAAGCCATTTAACGTCTCCCAGCCGACACTGACTGCGCCGCTGCCGGCTGGCCGGCGAACACTCAACACCGCCGACTCACCCAATTTGACCGAACTGCCGGCAGTAGCAAAACTGACCTGGCCGGCGGCACTTTGCCGGGTCTGATCGCGCAGCACATACAAACCGCTGTTGATGTCGGCAGAAATAATCAGCCCCGACGGCAAAAACGGATAAGTGCCCCAAACGCCGTTAAAGGCGGCGTTGTCACTGGCAGGGAAGGAGTCAAAATAACCGGCTTCCTGCGGATTCAATGGGTTGCTGATATCCAGAATGCTGGTGCCGCGCTGGTAGTTGGAAAAATAATAGCGGTTACCACGGGCATAGCCGTTATGGTCAATGGCTGCTGTCGGGCCCGTCCATTCTTTGACAATGACCGGCTGCTGCAGGTTGTCGACGTTCATCACGCGGATCGTGGTATTGAGGCCAAAGTTTGTCTCATCCAACTCGTCGTGAATAAACACATAGCGCTTATCTTCCGTCCACCAGCCGGAATGCACGTAACTGGCTTGTGGATAAGTCAATTCTGCCAGCGCACCGGCACCAGTCAGCGTGGTGATATTCCACAGCCGTACCGATTTCTCATTAAAATCAATCAGCAGACTGCAGGCGCTACGCTGGCAGCTCTGCGTGGCGCGGCTGTCTTCAATCAGCATCGACGTCGCATCATGGGTATAGTCGGCCCGGGTGCCATTGCTGTGCAAAAAATAAGGCGTCAGCGTAGTCGGATTTTTCAGACCGTAGCTGGTAAAAGCACCACCGACCGCTTTTTGTCCAACAATATGCAACGCCGGCTCCAGCCCTTCCAGCGGTGTATTCGTGGTGTAGTCGACATGGCTGATATACAGGCTATGCGCCGACGTCACCGCCTGATCGGCTGACACCAGCTGTGCCGAAACCGGCAGCTGATTCAAATCGATAATCTGAATATTGTCGGTACCTTCCGAACTGACGTAGGCATAAGCCCGCCAGCGCGCCAGGCTGTTATCGTAAAACTGCAGCACTTTCATATCGCGCCAGAGCGTGTGGCTGCCGGCAATACTGCCCACTTCTTTTGGCGCGGCCGGATCGGCCAGACTGAACACCGCAGTGCCGGTATCCAGGCCGATAATGGCGTATTCAGTGCCGGTATTCAGATCGGTATGACCCCAGATATTATTGGCAGAATTCGGTTTGAGCTTCATGTCGGTCAGTGCAATATGGCTGACCAAATCAATGTTTTTACAGGGATAAATGCCGGCTTTGCCATCGACACAAGGCGTTGGTCCCTGGCTTTGCTGCAATTGCTGCTGGGTTTGTTCCAGCGCCGCACTATCAGCAAAACGCTGCGCGAAACCGTCGTTGACCACGACAAATCCTTGCAGCTGCAGCTGGCCGATATAAGCGTCCGGTACGCCGGTCAGAATGGTCGGGTTGATGCCGGGCGCCTGATCGAGGAAATGGTCAAACTTGTTGTAACCGCCCAGCACCGGCACCAGCTTGCTGGTCAGATAAAATAAATCGTCGGCGCTTTGTACCTGATATGTCCCTTCAGCCACCAACACCCGGTCGCCTTTGCTGGCTTGCTGTACTGCGTAGCTGATGCTCTGACAGGCGCGCACCGGGCTGTCACAGCGCCCCGCATCTTTGCCGGTCGGCGTCACAAAGCGGGCGCGGTCATGTTCGGCATGGCTCAGTACGGCAGCGCTGAACAAGGCACTGAAGCACAGGGCGAATTGGCTGATAGCGCGATGATTTTGCATGCTGGACACTCCGGCGAAGCAGGTAAAAACGTTGCGTTTTATCCGCTATTTGTTAAGGTGGATCTGACTGCAATATATAAATACGAAAATGCGAAACAGTAAACAAATTATTAATTATTGCGCAATTTTTCTGCTGTTCGCGCTTGCCGGTTGCCAACCGCAACCCCCAACACCCCTGCAATTACAGCTGCAATGGCAAGGCCAGCCGCTGCGTTGCGATTCCAATCTGACGCTAAACGGTCAGACGTTTCAGCTCGCGCAGTTACAGCTGTTTTTAAGCGATTTCAGCCAAAACCAGCCAATCGCGCTGACCCCAGGACCTTACAGCAATGACCGGCTGGTGCTGCTTGGCATCGACTGCCAAAGCAACGACGCTGGTCAGTGGCACATTCCGCTGGCAACAGCCTTAACACCCGGTCCACTTAGCTTCACGTTGGGGGTGCCGGCACCACTGAATCATCAAAACCCGTTGCAGGCACAAGCGCCGCTGCAGCAAACCGATATGCACTGGAGCTGGCAACACGGCTATAAATTCCTGCGGCTCGATCTGACCGGCGCCGCCAACTGGTCGCTGCATCTGGGCTCTACCGGCTGCAGCGGCCCCAGTGTGATGCGTGCTCCAACCACGCCGTGCCAGCAGCCCAACCAAATACAAGTCAATTTGCAGTATAGCGGCCAGCTGCAGTTGGTCCTTGACCTCGCGCCCTTGCTGCAGGATTTTGGCGCAAACGGGGAGAATTCCTGTATGTCGGATCGGCAAACCCGCAGTTGCCAGCAGTTATTGCCGCGGCTCGGTGTTGGCGCCAGCGCCGTGGAAGG
Source organism: Gammaproteobacteria bacterium (assembly GCA_027484495.1). Taxonomy (GTDB): domain Bacteria; phylum Pseudomonadota; class Gammaproteobacteria; order Enterobacterales; family Alteromonadaceae; genus Pararheinheimera. Next base: position 3,803 of record JAIXSW010000092.1, on the reverse strand, counting down.
CTTATGGCAATTACGCTAAGCCCGCCCGCAGTGATAAAAGCCGCGGCCTTGCTAATGCTGGTCGGATTGCTTGGCAGCTGCACGCCGGCGCCACAGCCCTATCAATGGCCACTGCCTGAAGGCTTTCCCAAACCCGCAGTACCAGCAGAAAATCCGATGTCCGCCGCCAAAGCTGAACTGGGCCGGTATTTATTTTATGACAAAGCCTTGTCCGGTAACGGTCAGCAAAGCTGTGCCAGTTGCCATCAACAGGCCTTTGCTTTTGCCGAACCTCAGGCTGTTTCCGCCGGCAGCACCGGCGAGCGACACCGGCGTAATGCGCTGGCGCTGGTCAACGTGGCCTACAACAAAACGCTGACCTGGGCGCACCCGGATCTGCAGCAGATTGAGCAACAGCTACTGATCCCGATGTTCGGCGAGCAGCCGGTTGAACTCGGCATCAGCGGCCATGAACAGCAAGTGCTGCAACAACTGCAGCGTGGGCCTTATCCGGCGCTGTTTGCCGACGCTTTTGGCGATGAAGACGTTAATTTCCAGCGCGTAACTCAGGCTCTCGCCAGCTTTGTCCGCAGTCTGATTTCGCTACAGGCACCATTTGACCGCTATGCCTATCAGGGCGATGACAGCGCCTTAACGCCGCAGCAAATCGACGGCATGAATCTGTTTTTCTCGGAGCGGCTGGAGTGTCATCATTGTCACGGCGGTTTTAATTTCACCCAGTCGACCAGCCATGAGAAGCAGCCATTGGACCGCCGACCGTTTCACAATACCGGTTTGTATTTCACGCCGCGCCAGCAGGTGGAAGGGCAAGGTTATCCGGATAAAGATCGCGGTTTAGCTGAACTAACGATGCAACCCGATGATGACGGTCGCTTTCGGGCACCGACGCTGCGTAACATCGCGCTGACTGCGCCTTATATGCACGACGGCAGTGTCGCGACGCTGGAGCAGGTGCTGGATTTGTATCAGCAAGGTGGGCGCAATACCCGCGAGGGGCAATGGACAGGCGATGGTCGACTGCATCCGGCCAAAAGCAATTTTGTGAAAGGTTTTGATTTAACACAGGAAGAGCGGGCCGCCGTGCTGGCCTTTTTACAAAGCCTGACCGACCCGCATTTTATTACCAACCCAGCCTATGCCGATCCTTGGCCGGCCCAATAAAGCCAGACTTCAGGTCCCAACCCTGAAGCCTGAACTAACCCTGCCGGTACTTGCGTTACATCTCTTCCAGTTGCTTGCCGCGCGTTTCGCTGACAAAACGCATAACAAAAAACAGACTAATCAGCGCCGACAGCGCATAAAAACCATAAGCTCCGGCGAGGCCAACCGAACCCAATAAGATCGGGAACGTCATCGTGATCGCGAAGTTCGCCAGCCACTGCGCACTGGCAGCCACCGCCAGCGCCGCGCCACGGATGCGGTTGTTAAACATTTCGCCAAGCAGCACCCAAACGACCGGCCCCCAGCTGATGCCAAAAAACACCACAAACAAATTCGCCGTAACGAGCGCCAGCAAACCGGTTTGGTCGGTCAGCTGCAGTTTACCGGCCGCATCGAGGCCGGCGGTGCCAAAGATAATCGCCAATACCGCCAGGCTGATAAACATGCCAGCACTGCCAACCAGTAACAAAGGCCGGCGGCCGACTTTATCAATCAGCGCGATGGCGACAAAAGTGGACACAATATTGGTGGTGCCGGCCACGATATTAATGAACAGTGACTGTGATTCATCAAAACCGGCGGCTTGCCACAGCTCTGCCCCGTAATAAAACACCACATTAATACCGACAAATTGCTGAAACACTGACAAGGCAATACCAACCCAGATCACCGGATGAACCTTGCGACTGCCAGCGATTAGAAAATCCGCCAGCCCCGGTTTGGTTTCACCGGCCAAAGATTGATGCACCAGCGCGATTTGCGCCGCTTCACTGCCCGGACAAATCCGGCTGAATACTTGCTGCGCCTGCAGCAGCCGGCCTTGCGCCACCAGATAACGCGGCGATTCCGGGATAAAAAACACGCCAAGTAAAAACAAGATGGACGGGAACAGTTCCATCCAGAACATCCAGCGCCACGCCGGTAACCCGAGCCAGAACAAGGCTTCAGCACTGCCGGCGCTCGCCGCGATCAGGTAGTTGCTGACAAAGGCGGCAAACAAGCCCAGCACTATCGCCAGTTGCTGTAAAGTCGCCAGCCGGCCACGGTAGGCCGGTGGTGCCACTTCAGAGATATAGGCCGGAACCAGCACCGATGCCGCGCCTATCGCCAGTCCGCCCAATAGCCGGTACCAGATAAATTCGGCGGCGCTGTTGGCATCACCTGAGCCCCAGGCGCTGATGGCGAACACCAGCGCCGTGATCAGCATCACCGGTTTGCGGCCATAGCGATCAGCGGCCGGCCCTGCCATTAAAGCGCCGAGCGCGCAGCCCAATAACACCGAGGCCACATTAAAACCGGTGGCAACCGAATCCGACTGAAAGGCTTTGCTGAGCGCAGTGACAGTGCCGTTGATCACGCCCGAGTCAAAACCAAACAGGAATCCGCCAATGGCGGCCACTGCCGAGATAAAAGTGATATACAACAGCGTGCCGGCCGAACTGGCGGGCGGCTCGCTGCTCCGGCGTACAGAGTGCGGGCGAGCAGAGAGCGGGCGCGACGGCGCGCCAGTGACGGATTGCGTCATCGGGTCGTTTCCTTATCAAGCGATTGAAGACAGCGGTGTGGCGGCTGGTACCGGACTGCGCGCAGACAGTGCGGTACCAGCGCTTGTTAACCTTTGCGGTTTAGCCGGCGTATTTCAGCAGAATTTTGTCGCGACTCAGCCGCTCATGGCTGATGTTAAAATTACTGCGGAAGACCTCCAGCAAGCCATTCACATCACCGGTTTTAAACATGCCAGCGACATGGATAGTTTTCAGCTTGGCATCGTCGGCCAGCTCAAACTGAATATCGGTATAGCGGCTGATTTCGGCCAACGCGTCCTGCAGGTTTTCACCGCGGAATATCAGATTGCCGGAGCGCCATGACAAGCTGGCTGCCATCTCGACCGCATCGATTTTCTGCACCTGTTCGCGTGCTTTACCGCGTGGATCCAAGTCAACCCGCTCGCCTTTGGAAATGGCCAAGGCCGTTTGCGGCAAGCGTTTTGCTAATGTCTGCGGCGTTGGTATCTCGGCACCGGCATTGCTGCCGACCAACACTTTGCCGTCAGTGACGATCAGCTCAACGTGGTCCCGGCGTAAATCAACGTTAAACGCCGTGCCGACTGCCTGAATGATCTTGCCACCGGCAATGACACTGAGTGGCCGTGACGTATCATGCGCGACGTCGATATTGATTTCGCCGCGCTGCAGTTCAATCACCCGCGCGCCAGCGCTGTAACGCACCACAACAAAACTATTGGTATTCAGTACCAGCTTACTTTGGTCCGGCAATTCGATAGTGTTGCTCTCGCCAATACGCGTTTGATAAGTCGCCTCCATCGCCACCACGGCAGCTGCCGGCTCGGCGCTGAACTGATTCAGCTCACCCCGATAGAACAAGCCGCCAAGCAGCAACAGGGCAGCCGCAGAAGCGGCCATTGCCAGGCCAGTCAGGGGCCGGCGCTGCAGACTGATTTTCGGCTCTACAGCCGGAAACAGCGCAGATAACCGGCTCAGTGCATCCATCTTGTCCCACAGCTTGGCGACTTCAAACAGCGTTTGCTGGTTTAACGCAGACGCCGCCAGCCATTGCTGTAACGCCTGTTTTTCTTCAGTTTGCAGTTCCCGGTCTATCCGGGCGATCCATTCACAGGCCTG
>JAIXSW010000462.1 GCA_027484495.1 Gammaproteobacteria bacterium | reverse complement strand
TGACTGAACTAACCACACTCCAACAGCAACAGCAGGCGTGGCTGCAACAGCAGCATAAACTGGAAAGTCAGTTGTTCCGTGCTCAGGCCCGCGTTGAGAGTATCGAAGAACGTCAGCAGGCCGAGGCGGAGCAGTCGCGCGAGACAATTCGCCAGCTCCGGCAGCAATTACAGGCGCAGCAAGCGGAAGCGCAGGAACAGATCCAATCGCTGCAACAGCAGGCTACTGAATTCCGCCTGAAGTTTGATTACGCGCAAAAACAGCTGGTGCAGCAGTCAAACAGTTAGCCGGTCATACCACCGGTCAAACTGGCCGTGCCGCTGTGCTTTGTGTATGATGGCCGGCATTGCTGCATAGCCTGTTACGGACGCCATATTCATGTCAAAAGCCAATAATTTCCAGAAGATGCGCGAGCTGAGCTTTTATCAGCAAGCGGCCGTTGCCATTGTCTTGTTAGAGCGGATGCTGCCCAATTATCAGTTGTTCGCTGAAGTCAGTAGTTTTGGTGATGCGGCATTGCCGCGGCATACGCTGGATCTGGTGTGGGAATGGTTGCAGGTGCGCCGTGCCAAAATCAACTTTGAACGGTTGCAGGACGAACTGGAATTGGTGACACCGGAAGTGAGCCACTTTGACATGTTTGGTGTGTATCCGGCAGTAGACGCGATGATTGCGCTCGACAGCATGCTGAATGGCATCCGCGAGCAAGACAGCATGGAATTTATTAACGTCGCTAAGATCTCTCAGGCTTCAGTGGCCCGCTTGATTGAACATGAATCGGCCGATCTGGATATCACCACTGAAGCGGAACTGAAAAAAGTGGTGCGTGACCATGAGTTAATGGCTTATGAAATGGATTGTCTGGCTGAATTAATTGAGATCTGTAGCGCTATTCAGTCATTTGACCGCGAACAGATCCAGCAACTGAAAGCCTGGGTCAAAGAGCAGGGCGTGACCAATCTGGGTATGGAGCTGAACTGAGTTCAGCCAGCAGGCCGTTTAAGCAGCGTCAGCAGCTACCGGTTGATACACAAAGAGCCGGTACGCCAGCTGACCGGCAATTTTATCTTTGATGAGGCGCCAACTCTCTGGCAAGCCACTGATATCCAACTCTTTTTCTGTCTCCAGATAAATCAGCGCATCGGTTTTCAGCCAGCCTTGCTGCAACAACGCCGCACAAGGCAGCGCCAGCCCCTGGCGAAATGGCGGGTCAATAAATACCAAATCAAATTGCTGGATGGCCGGCCCTGCGAGGAATTGCATCGTATCGGTCTGCCGGACTTCCGCATTGCTGCACTGCAGTCGCGCCAGATTTTGTTTCAGCTGGGCAGCGGCCTTGCTGTCGCGTTCGAGCAATAAAGCACTGTGGGCATGACGGGAGAGGGCCTCAAAAGCCAGGCTGCCGCTGCCGCTGAAACAGTCCAGCGCCGAGCGGCCCTGCGTATCCTGCATCAGCCAGTTAAACAACGTCTCTTTAACCCGGTCGGTGGTTGGCCTCAATCCCATTACATCCAGCACCGGCAGTTTGCGGCCGCGCCACTGTCCGCTGATGATACGGACTTCCCCCGGTTGTGCTGAGGCGGTGGTGCTGGTTTTAGGACGGGACTGCGGGGCAGGGGAGCGGCTTTTCATCAGGGTTTATGCACTTAGAATAAAGGTGATACTATAAGCGTCGATTTTACCGCAGTTTCGACAATCTGACAGCGAACCTTATGACTAAACCGAATAAACTATTTTCCTGGCTGGGTTTTGGCAAAAAAGATCCGGCCCCGGTCACACCTGAGGCTGTGGCGAATACCAAGCCCGAGGCCAGCCCGGCCTCTGCAGTGATTCAAACCGACACGGCCAGCGCTGAACCAACGATTGCCGTGACGGCAGAACCCCCGGTTGTAGCAGACAATCCGGCAACATCAGCGCCGCAAGCCACGCAGGCTGTGGTCGCTGATCTCGTCGTGACGCCTGTCACTGCGCCTGAGGTCATTGTCGCCGCAGACTCTGCGGCTGCAATTGCAATCGAAGTGACGCCACCGGCGATTGCAGCACCAGCGCCAGTGATTGCTGCAGCGACAGTCGGGCCCGCCAGCAGCGACAACCCGAAAAAACCAGGTTTTTTTGCCCGGCTGAAACAAGGCCTGGCGAAAACCAGCCAGAATTTAGGCGCTGGGCTTGCCAGCTTATTCCTCGGCAAAAAAATCGACGACGAGCTGTACGAAGAGCTGGAAACCCAGCTGTTATTGGCCGACGTCGGCGTAGAAACCACGCAAAAACTGATTAAGCAGCTGGTCGCTGATGCCAATCGCCGACAGCTCAAAGATGCCGAAGTGTTGTATGAAAAACTGCAGGACGAAATGGCGTTGTTACTGGACAAAGTGGAACAACCGCTGCAAATCGACAGCAGCACTGGGCCTTATGTCATTCTGATGGTTGGCGTCAATGGTGTCGGTAAAACCACCACCATCGGTAAACTGGCGCAGCAATTTAAGCAACAGGGCAAATCGGTGATGCTGGCGGCGGGCGACACGTTCCGGGCCGCCGCGGTCGAACAGCTGCAGGTCTGGGGCGAGCGTAACGAGATCCCGGTGATTGCCCAGCATAGCGGCGCCGACAGTGCGTCGGTGATTTTTGATGCCTACCAGGCCGCCAAAGCACGCAAAGTGGACGTGTTGATCGCCGACACCGCCGGACGTCTGCAGAACAAAGCGCATTTGATGGAAGAGCTGAAGAAAATTGTCCGGGTGATGAAAAAAATCGACGGTGCCGCACCACATGAAGTGATGTTGACGCTGGACGCCGGCACCGGTCAGAATGCACTCAGTCAGGCCAAATTATTCCACGAAGCAGTACAGCTGACCGGCATTACGCTGACCAAACTCGATGGCACGGCCAAAGGCGGCGTGATCTTCGCGATTGCCGACCAGTTTAGTTTGCCAATCCGTTATATCGGTGTAGGCGAAGGCATTGACGATTTACGGGTGTTCCAGAGCAGAGACTTCATCCGCGCGCTGTTTAACAGGGAATTCTGAGCATGCTTCGATTTGAGCAGGTAAGCAAAAGCTATCCGGGCGGTTTTGTCGCTTTGGATCGGGTGAGTTTTGAACTGCAAAAAGGCGAAATGGCCTTTTTAACCGGTCACTCCGGCGCCGGCAAAAGTACCATGCTCAAGCTTATCAGCCTGATCGAACGGCCATCGACGGGGCGGGTTGTCATCAATGGCATCGACCTGTCCGGCATCAAGCCTGGGCAAATTCCTTATGTCCGGCGCGATATCGGCATGATTTTCCAGGATCACCGTCTGCTGATGAATCACACTGTGTTTGATAACGTGGCATTGCCGCTGGTGATTGAAGGGTTTACCGGCCGGGATATGGCGCGTCGGGTGCACGCTGCGCTCGATCAGGTCGGTTTGCTCGACAAAGCGCGGTGTTTGCCGGCGACCTTGTCCGGCGGTGAAGCGCAACGGGTTGGCATTGCCCGTGCAGTCGTGAATAAACCACCATTGCTGCTGGCGGACGAACCGACCGGTAACCTCGATCCGGATCTTTCCAAAGATATCATGCGGGTGTTTGAAGCCTTTAATCAGGCCGGTGTTTCAGTGCTGGTTGCCAGCCACGACTTAAGCCTGATCGCTAGGATGCGCTATCGCACGATGACGCTAAAATCCGGCAAAATGATCAACGATGGCCTGATGCATAACGAGGAGACTTTATGAGTATCCTGTTTAACGGCCGCGCCAGCGGCGCCAGTGACAGCGCGCCCGGTCTATTACAGAAGCTGATGATGGGGGTTGTGACGCATCTGCGTCAGGCCGTATCGAGCCTCGGTGAATTGTGGCGCAGTCCGGTCTGGACGCTGGTCACTATCGCGGTGCTGGGTGTCAGTATGACGTTGCCTGCGACTTTGCATGTACTGGTGAAAAACCTGCAGCAAGTCAGCAGTAATTACGATCAGTCTTTTGAGATCAGCCTGTTTCTGAAAAACGATGTCACTGAGACCGACATTGCGACCCTGGTCACCCTGCTGCAGGGGGACCGTGATGTCGGAAAAGTGCGGTTGATCGACAAAACTGCAGCGATGGCTGAATTTAAGCAGGAGTCCGGTTTTGGCGAAGCGATCACCTTTTTAGATCAAAACCCGTTGCCGGATGTGTTGCTGGTAACTCCCAGCCAGAGCAAACCGGCCGCCGCCGAAGCTTTAATGAATAAACTGCAACAAGAACGTTTCGTCGAGTTGGCCAAACTGGATATCAGCTGGCTGGAGCGGCTGGCGGCTATTATGTCGTTGGTGCAGCAAGTGGTCTATACCATAGCAGCGCTGTTGCTCTGTGGTGCTTTACTGGTGATTGGTAATACCATCCGTTTACTTATCATGGATAAAAAGGCCGAAATCGAAGTGATGAAACTGGTGGGTGCCACTGACAGTTTTATTCAGCGGCCGTTTTTGTACACCGGTATTTGGCTCGGCGTATTTGGCGGTTTTCTGGCGTTTTTGGTGATTGAACTGATGTTGTTCTGGTTACGTGGCGCTATTGCTAATGTCACTCAGCTGTATCAGAGCGGCTTCAGTTTAAATGTGCTGACGCTGCAGGAGTTTGGCATCCTGATGTTGATCGCTATTGGTCTGGGTCTGGTCGGTTCCTATCTGGCCGTCCGTAGTCATATCAAAGCGATTGAGCCCTGTTAGGCCAGACCGACTGATCAGCCGGCCGCCGCTTCCTGCATCAGTCCATGTGCCCAGCTGACCGCGTCCAGATAAGTCATGCTTAAATCCCGGGCCATGCCAAATAATTGCAGCGTGAGTTGCTGCTGCTGTTCCCACTCCCCATTTTCATAAGCCTTGGTCAGCAACAGATATAATCCCAACCGGCCCTGATGTTCCAGCAAGGCGGCTTTAATCTCCGGCAGGATCGGTAAGTCGTCCAGCAGCAGCTGCAGCGGCTGTTCCAGTAACGCATCAACCAGAGAAAACAGCCCAGTTAAAAATGCGGCCGGCGGGTTATCGGCGTCGCCCATCATCGCGGCCAGCTGGTCGCAAAACCGCGCCCGGACGATCGACATATGTAACAGTTCATCCGGGCCATCTTCTTTCAGATTGGCCAGCGCCAAAAGCGCGATAAATTTCTTCAGTTCCCCTTCGCCCATGTACACCATGGCATGCTTCAGCGAGCCGATGGGCTGTTCTCTGGCAAAGCTGGCGCTGTTAACAAAACGCAGCAGCTTATAAGACAACCCCAGATCGCGTTCAACAATCGCCGTCAGCTTTTCAAAATCAAGACGGATGGCGCTGGACTCAGCGATCAGTAACAACAGATTCAGTTTGCTGCTGGCGATTTTTTTGTGTTTCAGCATCTCTGGCCGGGCAAAGAAGTAACCCTGAAATAAGGTAAAACCCAGTTGTTGCAGTTTTTCGAATTCAGCCTGCGTTTCGACTTTTTCGGCCAGTAAGGTGACCGGGTGATGTTTGACCCGCGACACATATTTACTGATCTGCAGAATATTAAACTGGCGTACGTCGACTTTGATAAAGCTGATATAAGGCAGGAAAATGTCCCATTTCGGGTCAAAGTCGTGATCATCCAACGCCAGCTGATAGCCCATCCGGTGCAGCTCACGACAGGCCGTCAGTAACTCCATGCTGATCGGCACTGTTTCCAGCACTTCAATCACCATGCTTTTAGGGTCAATTGATGTTGGAAAGTGGTGAATTAAGGTGTCGGCAGAGAAATTGATAAAGGCCTGATGGCCGCCGGTAATTTTTTCCACGCCCATCAGCAGGTGATGTTCGGTGATGAGTTTTGACGTGGCTTCATCCGCATTGATATTGGGAAAGCTGTTTTGCACGCCGTCGCGGAACAATAATTCATAACCAAACAGGTTTTTGTGCTGATCTAAGATCGGCTGGCGTGCCAGGTAACAATACATCTACAACTCCTGAACCAATGGCCGAAACCGGCCGTAAGCATAGCGGTATTCAGGTCTGGCGGTTGCCAACGTCCGATGTTTCAAAGTGGACCAGACAGCTGATGAGGTACTTTGAGCATATCGGAAAATCGGCGTTTGTCTTATGAAGTTATATTCTCAAATTCACATTTTAATACAATTCGGTTCTTAAAAACGCGGGAACTGCCATTAGCACTCTCTGTCAAAGAGTGCTAACATGAGTCCACTTTCAGATCTCCACAGGAGTTTGTTCATGACCAAAGCGAATCAATTGATGACATTGTCAGTCGCCGGTAGCGGTAGCCTCGAAGCTTATACTCACGCTGTCAGCACTATATCGATGCTATCGGCTGAAGAGGAACGCGCTCTGGCTGAACGTCTGCAGCAACACGGTGACCTTGATGCCGCCCGCCAGCTGATTATGTCGCACTTACGGTTTGTCGTGCACATCGCCCGCAGCTATTCAGGTTACGGTCTGCCAATTGGCGATCTGGTGCAGGAAGGTAATATCGGCCTGATGAAAGCAGTGAAACGTTTTGACCCTTCTGTTGGCGTGCGGCTGGTGTCTTTTGCCGTGCACTGGATCAAAGCCGAAATTCATGAATTTGTGCTGAAAAACTGGCGGATCGTTAAAGTCGCGACCACCAAGGCACAACGCAAACTGTTTTTTAATCTGCGTAAATCAAAGAAAAATCTGGGTTGGTTCAGTCACGATGAAGTGAAAAACGTCGCTGCATCTTTAGGTGTGCCTGAATATGAAGTGCGGGAAATGGAAGCGCGCATGAGCAACCATGATCTGGCGTTTGATGCGCAGGACGATGATGATGACAACAACTTCAGCGCGCCGGTGTTTTTCCTTGACGATAAAAACTCTGATCTGGCGAACAACTTTGAAGAAGATCAAAGCGAAGGTGCCGCCCTGGAACGCTTACAGGCCGCAGTGCGCACACTGGATGAACGCAGTCAGGATATTATCCGTGCGCGTTGGCTGGATAATGAAAAACTGACGCTGCAGGAGCTGGCAGATCGTTATCAGGTATCGGCTGAGCGGGTACGTCAGCTGGAAAAGAATGCGATGAAAAAGTTACACGCGGCGATGGTTGCCTGAGTTCTTCATCACCACAAAAAAATGCCAGAGCTTGCTCTGGCATTTTTTTATGTCCATGGAAGGACGGTATGGTGAAGCAGGGCTTTCGAAACGCCAACAGTTTGGCGTTTCGCCTGATGAACGCCATTTGCTCAGCAAATGGCATAATGCAGGTACGTGGTACCCAGAGCTTTTCGGCGATGTCCATGTAATGACTGTTTAGCGCAGCAATAACGGCAGCGGTGAGACCGGGGCCGGTATCTCTGCCGATTGCGGGTAGAAGCGCCGCCACACAGGTTCCGGCACAGGTAATGCCGCTGGCGTATCAAAGCCCGGCAGATGCGGCAAATAAGGTGGATGCCACGGAATTAACTCAGGCACAGGCTCGACGATGTCGCTGAGCAAAATTTGTGTCGGTTCCGTAACTGGCACTGGCGCTACTGCAGGTATGCTTGCCGTATCTGCTGGCGGCGTTACGGCAACCGGTTGCGCTTTCGCCGGTTGAGGGGCCGCGACTTTCACACTGCTGGCAATCAACTGTGCCGGCGCAGCCGGTAAATCCAGTAAGGCTGATGCCGGTACCACTTTAATCCCTTGTTGTGCCAACCGCGGTAGATTTTTCTTCAGGTAGCGGTAAGTTTCCGGATAAGGGTGGCCGATTGCCACGGCATGACCATGTTGTTTTGCCAGGTGGATCAGTTGATTAAACTGGCGATCCAGCGCTTTGTAAGACTTATCGTTGTCGAGGAACACGTCACGGCTGCGGCTTTTAACCCCATGCTTTTGCGTGATGGCGGGAACCACACTTTTGCCAGTGGTTTTGCTATCGATAAAGTACAACCGGCGTGCGGCAACCACCTCGACGACCCAATCCATTTGTTCTGGCAGCGACGTGTAGAGGCTACCCATGTGGTTATTAATACCAATGGCCTGCGGCACGCTGTCGAGCGCTTTATGCAACGCTTGCTGCACCTGTTGCTTGTTCATCGGACGGCGCAGCGCACCTTTGCCGAGTAAATGGTTCTGCGCTACTGCTTCCATCGGCATGTGTAGCATGATTTCTTTGCCATGCTGACTGGCTAAGGCCGTCATTTCAGTGCCATTTGGCGTGAATGGCATTACCGCGACCGTCAGTGCATAGGGCAGACGGATAATGTCCGGATCGACTTTCTGATAACCAATATCATCAATAATAATGGCCACTTGCGGTGGCAGCGATTGCGCCTGCACCGACAACCAGAAACAACTGAGAACACATAACGACTGGAAAATACGCACGCTGGATTGATTCACTGATCTTGGCAAAGCGCCGGCTGAATTTCAGGCCGGCATTATGCCTGTTGTTACGGATTTCGCAACCAGCGCAACGGGTCAACCGCTGCACCTTTTTGCCTGATTTCGAAATAGAGCCCACTGCGATCGCGGCCACCACTCTGGCCAACCAGCGCGACATGGTCGCCACTGCGCACGACATCGCCCGGAGATTTCAGCAGACTCTGGTTATGGCCATATAAACTCATCAGACCGTTGCCGTGGTCCAGCACAATGACCCAACCATAACCGCGCAACCAATCGGCATAAATCACCTGGCCATCTGCGACAGCGCGCACCGGCTGGCCATTGCTGGCCTGGATCAAAATCCCGCTGGCCGTGGTCTGCCCGCCTTGTGCGGCGCCAAACTTCTGCGCTAACGCCCCCTGCACCGGCCAGGGTAACTGGCCTTGTTTTTTGCCTTTATACGTCAGTCTGCGATTGGCCGCTTCAGCCTTCAGCTTGGTGATAGTGCTTTGCAGGCTTTTTTCATTGCCCTTGAGGTACGCCAGTTGCTGTTTTTGTTCATCCAGCAGCTGTCTGAGTTTCAGCACACTTTGTTGTTGCTGATTTTTTGCTGTGACTAAATCCTGTTGCTGCGAAGTCAGTTCATCCAGTCGCAAACTTTGTTCATGCCGGGTTTGTTGCTGCACTGTGGTCAACTGTTCCAGCTCACTAACCGTTTGTTTCAGCGCCTGTAGTTGTTTAATGCGGGCGTTATTGAAGTACTGATAATAGGTCAGCAAACGCTCCAGTTTTAACGCATCCTGCTGGTTCAGCAGCAATTGGGTGTAGTCATGCCCGCCGACCTGATAAGCCGCTTTGACCTGCGCCGCCAACAACTGTTGCTGCGTTTGTCGTTGCTGCTCCAGCTGTTGTTGCCGGAGCGCCAGTTCAGCCATTTTTTCGTCCAGTGCCTGCAACTGCTGTTGTTGCACTGCGACCGCAGCAGCCGCTTCGGCTAAGCGCAGATCTGCCTGTTTCAGCTGTTGTTCTGTGTCCTGCAGCTGTTGTTGCTGCTGCCGGCGTTGCTGTTCGGTGTGCGCGATATCCTGCTGCACCGATTTGAGTTCCTGCCGTGCTTTCGCTGTGTCGGATTGCTGGGCCTGTGCTGACAGACTCAGCAACAGGCTCAGTAGCAGGCTAATGCTTATCGGTACCGATCGCGCCCGCTGGCGATTGAGTCGCATCACCGGACGTGGAACAGTACTTTACCGGTCATTTCAGCCGGCACCGGCATGCCAAGCAGCGTCAGCATGGTGGGCGCTATATCGCTAAGAATACCGCCGTTAACCACATCCGCCGGCCGGCCGACATAAATCAGCGGCACCGGATCTGAGGTGTGAGCGGTATGGGCCTGACCGGATTCGTGGTCGACCATCTGCTCGGCATTGCCATGATCCGCAGTGATGATACATTCACCACCGACGCTTTCCAGCGCGGCAACCACCCGGCCAATGCAGTGGTCAACGGCTTCTACCGCTTTGATGGCAGCAGACAGAATGCCGGTATGGCCAACCATATCGCCATTCGGATAATTGCAGATAATCACGTCAAACTTACCGGAGTGAATCGCGTCCACCAGTTTGTCGGTCAGCAGCGTCGAGTTCATCTCCGGCTGCAGGTCATATGTGGCGACATTCGGTGATGGCACTAAAATGCGTTCTTCGCCCGGGAAGACGTCTTCACGGCCGCCACTGAAAAAGAAAGTGACATGGGCATATTTTTCCGTTTCGGAAATGCGCAGCTGGGTTTTCTGGTGTTTTGCCAGCCATTCTCCCAGCACATTGTTCAGACTTTCCGGCGGATAGGCGACCGGTGCCTGGATATCGGCGGCGTATTCGGTCAGCTGGACAAAAGCGCTCAGCTGCACCACGCGTTTGCGGGCAAAAGCGTCAAAAGTGGGTTCAGTGAAAGTGCGGCTGAACTGACGGGCGCGATCGGCACGGAAATTCATAAAAATCAGCGCATCGCCATCCTGTAACTGCACCGGTTGGCCAGCGTCGCCGACAATCGCTGTGGCTTTGACAAATTCGTCATTTTCACCACGCTCGTAAGCGGCCTGCAGTGCTGACACTGCGTCAGTTGCCGTGTAAGCCGCCACGCCATCGACAATTAAATCATAGGCTTGCTCGACGCGGTCCCAACGTTTGTCACGGTCCATCGCAAAATAGCGGCCAATGACACTGGCGATCTGACCTTTGCCCAGTTCGCGGCAACGTTGCTCGACGCGTAATAATGATGCTTCTGCACTGCGTGGCGGCGTGTCGCGGCCATCGAGGAATGCATGCAGATAAATTTTGTCAGCGCCCTGGCGTGCGGCCAGTTCGATCATCGCAATCAGATGGTCTTCGTGGCTGTGCACACCACCAGGCGAGAGTAATCCCATTAAATGCACGGCTTTACCAGCTTGCACCGCTTTTTGCACGGCAGCGGTTAACACCGGGTTTTCGAAAAAATCGCCATCGCTGATGGCTTTGGTGATGCGGGTCAGTTCCTGATATACCACCCGGCCTGAGCCTAAATTGACATGGCCGACTTCAGAATTGCCCATCTGACCGTCAGGCAGACCGACGTCCAGACCTGAGCCTGAAATCAGGCTATGCGGACAATCACGCCACAACCGGTCCATCACCGGGGTATTGGCCTGCGCAATGGCATTATCAGCCGGGTCTTCGCGATAGCCCCATCCATCCAGAATCAAAAGTACCAGGGGTTTGCCAGACTTCGCCATAACATGCTCCGCTTTCTCGTTGCTTGATCAACATTTATCTTTATCCCGATTCGCTGTTCATCTTACCGAAATTCAGCGATGACTCCAATCAATGCTGTGCAGAAACTGCGCAATCAGCCGCAGCCGTTACCACATGCGTGCTGGGGCGGTGGGTGAAGGGCTGTTTTTGCCATTGAAACCCGTTATACTCCGGCGCCTGAGCTTTGACCAACTGAACGGAATGTTATGCAACAATACGTCGAATTTGCCGGAAATCATCCGATTCTCGTGGTGATCTGGGTAGGTCTGCTGCTGGCGATTATCGTCAGTTATGTGCAGTCATTGTTTTCCAAAATCAAATTTGTCAGCCCAACCGAGCTGACATTACAAGTCAACCGTGAAGATGCGCTGGTGCTGGATATCCGCAGCACTGATGACTTTAAACGCGGTCACATCACCGGCGCCCGCAATATTCCTCTGGCGCAGCTGTCGAGCCAAATCAGCAGCCTTGAAAAGGCCAAAGACGCACCCATTATAGTGGTCTGTCAGGCAGGTATGTCCGCGCAAGGTGCAGCCAAACAACTGTCAGCCGCCGGTTTCAGTCGCGTATCCGTGCTGAGTGGTGGTATGGGTAAATGGGCGGAAGCCAGTTTACCTGTGGTAAAAAAATAACCGGAGCAGGTCCATGAGCAGTCCCAGCGTCACTATTTACACTAAAGAATATTGTCCGTATTGTGTGCGCGCAAAGGCTCTGCTCAGCCACAAAGGTGTTGTGTTTCACGAAATTAAAATCGACGCACAACCTGAGCTCAGACCCGAAATGATTGCAAGATCGGGCGGACGCAGCACTGTGCCGCAAATCTTCATCAATGACCAACATATCGGTGGCTGTGACGACCTGCATGCGCTTGACGCGCAGGGTCGGTTAGACACACTGCTGCAACTTTAACCGTATTTTCAGGGAACCATCATGGCCGACGAACAACTGAACCCAGCTGCGGATGAGCAGCAAGTCCCATTTGCAATCCAGCGCATTTATGTCAAAGACATTTCGTTTGAATCACCAAATGCACCGGCAATTTTCCGCAAAGAATGGCAACCAGAAGTAAAACTGGACCTGGACACGCGCAGCGAAAAGCTGGAAGACAACATGTTTGAAGTCATCCTGTCGCTGACTGTTACTACGACAGTAGGTGGCGAAACAGCGTTCCTGTGTGAAGTGCAACAAGCTGGTATCTTTGCGGTGCCAGAATTGCAGGACGCGCAAATGGCTCATATGTTGGCCTCTTTCTGCCCGAATATTCTGTTCCCATATGCCCGTGAAACCGTGGCAAATCTGGTAAACCGTGGCACTTTCCCACAACTGAACCTGGCTCCGGTTAACTTTGACGCGCTGTTTGCTCAATATGTGCAACAACGTCAGGCGGAAGCTCAGGCGCAGCTGCCAAACTAAGCAGCCAGCAGCATGAACATGACTTCGGCAATTACGGTATTGGGCGCCGGCTCTTACGGCACGGCGCTGGCGATTTGTCTGGCGCGTAACGGGCATCACACCTTGTTATGGGGCCGCAATGCTGATGATATCGCCGCGATGACGCGGGATCGGATCAATCACCGTTATTTGCCGGAGATTGTGTTACCAGAGCAGCTGGCAGTGACTGCTGATCTGGAAGGCGCTGTTAAAGCCAGTCAAAATGTGCTGGTGGTCGTGCCCAGTCATGCTTTTGCCGATACCTTGCGGCAAATTAAACCATTTTTGTTACCTCACGCCCGTGTAGCCTGGGCCACCAAAGGTCTGGAGCCGGACAGTGGTCGGTTGTTGCAGGATGTGGCGCGCGATATTCTCGGTGACGATGTGTCGCTGGCCGTGTTATCCGGTCCGACCTTTGCCAAAGAACTGGCCAAAGGCCTGCCAACAGCGATTTCTTTGTCGTCGACCGATGCCGAATTTATTACCGTGCTATCAGACTTGCTGCACTGCGGCAAAACCTTCCGTGTTTATACCAATCCTGATTTTATCGGCGTGCAGCTTGGCGGCGCAGTGAAAAATGTCATTGCGATTGGTGCCGGTATGGCTGATGGCATTGGCTTTGGCGCCAATGCCCGCACGGCTTTAATTACTCGCGGCCTGACCGAAATGTGTCGTTTAGGTTGTGCCTTAGGCGCGAAAAAAGAAACGTTTATGGGGATGGCAGGTTTAGGTGATTTAGTCCTGACCTGTACTGACAACCAGTCCCGCAACCGCCGTTTTGGCTTGCTGTTAGGGCAGGGCGTCGGCGTTGAAGATGCGATCACGCAGATCGGACAAGTGGTTGAAGGTTATCGCAACGCTCGCGAAGTTTACAATCTGGCCACCCGGGTCGGTGTCGAAATGCCGATCACTGAACAAATTTATCAGGTGTTGTATCAGGGCAAAGATGCCCGAGCTGCCGCGCTTGATCTGTTGGGCCGCGAAAAACGCGACGAATAACACCGCACCAGTGTTTATCCGGCCATCCGCCATTGTTGTTGCCCGCCATAGGGCTGTTGCTGTCCATCGACCAATCGCATGGCACTGAAATGCGCGCCACGACAGCCATAACCGCCCATCACATGCAGTAAATACGCCTGCATTTCGCTGTCGGTCCCTTGCGCACTGACCTGCAATCCCAGGTGGACCAGCAGCCGGATCAGACTGGCACAAGCATTGCGTTGTGCTTCAGATTCTTCCAGTTGCTTGATCATTGCCGCGGAAAGCTCTGCTGCCTGCCAGAATGGTTGTTGCAACAATTGCAGCGAACTCAAACCATTGCCAACCTCGACAATCATCAAGCCAAAACCAGCCGCTTTAAGTTCCTGTGCCTGCATACTGAAGCCTGCCGGATCCTGTAACCAACCGTCTTCCCGCAAGCACAACACAAACTTATTGGCCTGAAGTTGATGGTCTTCCAGTTGGCTCTGCAAAAAATTCAGCAGTCCACTGTGACGAAAGTTTGCTGCGGACAATTCGACCTGTAGCGGTGGCAGCGGGCCGAGACGTTGCCACAATTCCACTAACTGACAAGTCTGACAAAAAGCCCAGCGCTCCAGCGCCAGTAACTGGCCATTCTGTTCGGCCAGAGGTTTTAATTCGGCATAACTTAATAATCCGCGTTGTGGTGACCGCCAATATAGTTCCAGCCGGAATGCCGTGGCGATACCAGTTGCCAGTTCAATCACAGGTTGCGACCAGATCTCACATTGATATTGGGTTAATGCTTGCTGCAACTCATATTGCAATTGCAGACCTGGCGCCGGATTTTGTCCCTGCATCTGCCATAAATGCAGGCGTTCCGGCACTGTGGCAGCGATATGCAGCGCCTGTGCAGCGCGCGCCTGCAATTCGTCGGCATCGTGGCCGGCTTCGGGAAAAATCGCGATGCCGGCGCGGCAATCCAGTCGTAGTTCTGCCTGCGGGATAAAAAATGGCCCCTGACAAAACTGCAGAATTTCACGGCTGAGCCGGATCGCCTGTTGTTCGGCTTGTTCACCATGACCTTCGAGACTGAGCAGCAATGCCAGCTGATGTGGCGCCAGCCGGGCCATAAAAGCGCTGGCCGGGATCTCTGCCTGTACGTTGTTCACCAGTTGTTGCAGCAGACCATCTGCTGCGGCCTGACCGAAGTTTCGCACGATGGCGGGGTAGTCATTCATTTCCAGTAGCAACACAGCAAGACAGTGATATTTCACCTGATGGCGGCTCAGCTGAGATTGCAACCAGTAGCGCCACAGCGTTGCTGTGGGCAGTTCGGTCACCGGATCAGCATAAGCGCGGATCTGTGCCTGTGCCTGGTCCAGCTCGGCTTGCAGTGGCAGCCAGTGCCAAAGCAAAAAGCGCTGGCGATAGCCGCTCAGTACCCGCACATTCAGCTGATACGCCTGCCGCTCCGTGCTGCCAATCCAGACCTGACCTTGCCAGTGTGGACTGATTTGCAGCATCGCCAGGATGTCAGGCAGAGCAGGATCCAGACCTTCGGCGGAGAAAAACAGCTGCTGTGTCAGTCTGGTATTGGCCGCAGGATAGCGGGTGGCTTGATTGTGCCACAGCGGCAGCGCTTGTTGATCAGTGAGCCAATAGGCATTGGATTGTTGCTGCAGGAACTGCAACAGTGGCGTGTTTTGTAGTGGCGTGCGACGCGTACGTTGTAATTGCATCAGCACCAGACAAAGCAGATAACCGCTGACGATGGCCAGCAGGTATTGGATCCATAGTGGTGTAGTCATTTGGCATTCCTTGCACAGCAACACAAGTCAACTATAAATGTCTGTCTAAAAAATCGCCACTAAATGCCGGAAAAATTGATGGCAGTCTGACCACCGCTGCCGGACTGCGGTATACTCGCGTTTTGCTATGGCGCAGGAGTTATTGTGTTTCATATCGCTTTATTTGAACCCAAAATCGCACCGAATTGCGGCAATATCATTCGGTTGGCGGCCAATACCGGCTGTCATTTGCATTTGATTGAACCATTAGGGTTTGATTTTGAAGAAAAAAAGCTGCGCCGTGCCGGGCTGGATTATCATGATTTGGCCAATGTCAGCCGCCACGCCAATTATCAGGCGATGTTAGACGCGGTCAAACCGCTGCGGGTACTGGCGCTGACCACCAAGGGCAGCCGGCCTCACACTGAATTGCAGTATCAGGCCGGTGATTTGTTGTTATTTGGCTCCGAGACGTCTGGGTTACCGGATGAGATCCGCAATGCCATCCCGGCTGAACAGCGCCTGCGGATCCCGATGATGCCTGATGCGCGTAGTCTGAATTTGGCCAACTCTGTGGCGATCGTTTGTTATGAAGCCTGGCGCCAGCAGCAGTTTGCCGGCGCGTTGTAACTCTGCGAACTGACAAGGACCAGCGATGACCAGCCATGAATATAATCTGTGGGTACGCCGTTCGGGCAAACTGACGATTGGCGTCGCGCTGATCATTGTCGTGATCAAGTTGTTTGCCGCTATCGACACCAATGCCGCTTCGATTTTGGCGTCGTTGATGGACGCGATGATGGATGTTGGCGTGTCGTTGCTGAACTTTGTCGCGTTACGTTATGCGCTCAAACCAGCGGATGACGACCACCGGTTTGGCCATGGCAAAGCTGAAGCAGTGATGGCGTTATTTCAGGCTGCCTTCCTGGCGGGGGCGGCATTTGTGCTGTTGTATCAGGGCGTGAACCGGATTTATCTGCCAGCGCCAATTGGCGCTATCAGTAATGGCATCTGGGCCATGCTGGTTTGTAGTGGCCTGACGTTGACGCTGGTGTTGCTGCAGCGCTGGATTATCAAAAAAACCGGTTCTCTGGCCGTAGCGGCCGATCAGGCGCATTATCGCAGTGACCTGCTGATGAATGCCGCTGTGTTATTGGCCTTGTATCTGGTGCAAAACAGTCTGCTGTGGGCGGACGCAGCCATCGCCATTTTGATCGCGTTATATTTGTTGTTTAATGCTGCGCAGTTACTGCGGGAAAGCATGGTGCATCTGCTGGATGAAGAATTGCCGGAAGCAGAACGGCAGCAAATTCTACAGCATCTGCTGCAAATGCCCGGAGTGCTGGGCGTCGAACAGCTGCGCACCCGTCGTGCCGGACCGCGTATTTTTATTCAGCTGCGGCTGTTGTTGCCGCAGGACTGGAGTCTGCAAAAAGCGCATCAGGTGACCGATCTGGCGGAGCAGCAAATCGCGGCGTTTTATCGCGATGCGGAAGTGATTATTCACCCGGACCCGTTGCCACACGCTGCAACCACTGATTAATCAAACTAAACACTTGCTGCCGCTGCGCATCGGTACCTGCCAATAGTTCATGCCGGGCGCCGTCGATGCGGTGCAGCTCAATGGCGCAACGCGCAGCCAGCTTGTTTTGTGCCTGATTGTCCACCACGGTATCGGCGCCCGCCTGCAGGATCAGCATCGGCACTGTCGGTACCGATCCGTGCTGGATCTGCCGGCAAGCTTGCAATGCATGATGCAGCCAACGCCAGCTGACACCACCGAGCTGATAGGCCGGATATTGCTGATATAAATCCCGAAACCACTGATATCGCTCAGCGCTGAGCGTCAGCGCATTGTCGGCAAAAGGCTGGCTTTGATAGGGGCCCTGGCCCGGTACATACCAGCCAGCCCGACTGAAACGCTGGTTTAGCTGCTGCATTAGCGCGGCGACGACTCGGGCCAGGCGTGGCAACGGGCCGGTCGGAATACCAAACATCGGTGCGCAGAAAATGGCGGCATCAAGCAGCGGCATTGGCGTCATTTGCAGATAACGATACAGAATGGCGCCGCCCATCGAATGCGCCAACGCCAGCAGGGGCAAATCGGTCTGACTGCGTATAGTGCTGACCGCCTGCATCAGATCGTCACTGTAACGGCGAAAATCTGTCACGTCACCGAGCTGCGGATCGGGTTCAGGCCGCTGTGCCAGGCCCTGGCCGCGGTGATCGATCACAAATACCTGATAACCACTGCAAAGCGCATCCTGTGCCAGTTCGGCATATTTATGCGCAGCTTCAATCCGCCCCGGCACTATCAGCAAAGCCGCATGAGGTTTACGCCAGCCAGGCAAACTGGTTCGGCTGTACAGACAAAAACGGCTGCCGTCGCGGCCATAAAGCTCGGTTTTAACAAACTGCTGCCAGCATTGTTGCAGTTGCTGTCGCACGTTGTTGTCGTTCAGTGCATCAGCCTGTAGCTGCGCCTGAAGCGGCGGAAAATAGGTCAAAGATTCAGCTCCTGCTGTGCCGGCATTCGCAGACAAATTTGCAAACCGCAAACCTGGTCCGCCTGATAAATATTTTGGGCACTGATCTGGCCCTGATGCTGTTTCATCGCCTGTGCTGCGATAGCCAGACCGAGGCCCGTGCCGCCTGCACCTGCCGTGCGCGCATCGGACACCCGGTAAAACGGTTCGAATATCGCTTGCACGGCGCTGTCCGGGATGCCGGGGCCCTGATCGCAGACACAGAGCTGCAGTTGCTCGGCATCTGCCTGCAACTGTAGCCTGATCACTGAACCGGCCGGGCTGTACTTAATCGCATTTCGCAGCACATTCTCTACCGCACGCGCCAGCAGTCGGCTGTCGGCTTGTAACCAACACTGCGGTGGTGCTTCCAGCTGTATTTGTTGCTGCTTCTGACTGGCTTCCAATTGATTGACCTGAATAATTTCCTCCAGCAGCTCGGTCAAATCAAGGTCCTGCAATTGCAGTTGATATTGTCCGGCATCGAGCCGGCTGAATGTCAGCAGCTCATCGAGCATACTGTCAATTTTATCCAGCTCCTGCGACAAGCGTGGCAGCTGGGTACCACCGCCTTGTCGTTGCTCCAGGGCGATAGCCAGCTGAGCACGGGTCAGTGGTGAGCGTAACTCATGCGAGATATCGCGCAGCAGGCGCTGCTGATTTTGCAATAAAGCGCCGATTTGACTGGCCATCGTATTAAAGCCACGTGCTAACTCACCGATCTCGTCACTACGCGCCGCGGCTTGTTGCACCCGGCTGGTTAAG
>JAIXSW010000120.1 GCA_027484495.1 Gammaproteobacteria bacterium | reverse complement strand
CCGGCACCTTTGCTGTGATGCCCGGAAAACAACCGGTTCAGGTTATCCACCAACTCACGTTTGCCGGCATTGATCGCCGGCGGATTGCCAAATAAAAACAACGTCCGTTGACGCAGTGGCAGTTTGCCCGTCAGCACGTCCTGACAGATGGCCGAGCATAACTCAATGGGTGCGGTTTCGTTGCCGTGTACACCACAGGATAAAACCACGTCGATGTTACCAAAGACGACTGGTGTCAGGCAGATCACACCAGTGTCCCAAATCTCCGCGACAGTGCCATTGGCCAGCACCAAAGAAAACGGCTGTAGTTGCTCAGGATGGCTCAGCGTCAGACCCAGAAAATCGCCGGTTGACGCGAGTTCAGCCGGACTGACGTGACGATGCAGAATATTTGTGCTCATATTTTTAGCTTTGTTTTATCAGAAATGCTTGATGGCATTCTACGCAAAATCAGGCCCACATCACCAGTACCGCGGCGATAACCACCAACGCCAACCCCAACAAATCTGTACGTTTAAGCTTTTCTTTAAACCAGAACACCGAGATCAATAAGGTAAATAACACTTCCACCTGACCGAGGGTTTTCACCAGCGGCACGCTTTCCAGGCTCATCGCGGTAAACCAGCCTAAAGAGCCGATACAGCTGAAAAAGCTGGTCAGCAAGGTCAGCCTCGGGCGTTGCCACAGCGCGACCAGCACCGCGCGGTCGCGGATAAGTAAATAACCGAGTAATAGCAGCGTTTGGCAGCTGATAACAAATAACAACACCCAGGCCGCGCCATAAGGAAACGGCAGACCGAGCGCCAGACTGGCTTCACGGATCCACAAAGAGGTCAGCGCAAAGGCGGCGCCACTGGCAGCTCCAATGGCGACTGTCTGCAGTGGCAGTTCGGTCAGGTTACGCACACCACTTAATAAAAACACCGCGATGGCGCCAACGCCTACACCAAGCCAGCCCAGCGGTGACAACACACTGGCAAAAAACAACACGCCAAGCACCGCAGCAAAAATCGCTTCTGATTTCGCGAGCCCGACGCCAATGGCATAATTTTTCTGTTTAAACAGCACCACCATCAGTGCCGTCGCCAGAATTTGCATCACAGACGCCGCCAGCACATAACCGGCAAAGCCGACGGAAAACTTAGCCGAAACCTCAAGCATTGCCGGGCTTTGAAACTGATATAAACCGGCCAGATACAACGCAGCCAGCGGACTGGCATAAATAAACCGCGCCAGCGTAACGCCAAGAACGGACACCTCTTTACTAAGCTCTTTCTGGCAGGCGTTCCGGATCGCCTGCATCGATGCCGCCAAAAAGGTAAACAAGATCCACATAAAAATCGGCCTCCCCGGCGCACTCGCTGAACATCTGGAATTTTTAGACATCCGGATGGATATGTCTTGAGCTTACCTTAACCGATAATCTGTGACGGCGCTTTGCTATTTGCCTGATTAACCGGCTAAAAATGCCGCAGTCAGTCGGTGCAGCATTGCAATCAGACAGAAAGCCAGTAAGATAAGGCGCTCGTCGGTACGTAGCGCAGCTTGGTAGCGCACTGTCATGGGGTGTCAGGGGTCGTGGGTTCGAATCCCGCCGTACCGACCATTAAAATTTCAAGAAAAAACGCCGGATTTATCCGGCGTTTTTTTATGTCCATCCAAGGGCGGTATGCCTACAACTGTGCTTGTGTCAGCGCGACAAACTGGTTGACCAGCAGCTGTTTTTGCGGCTCACGCTCTGACGCCTGATGCGCCAGCAATAAGCGCGTCACGGCCATCTCGTCGGCCAATTGCCGGTAACAAACCCCTGCCAGTTGTATACGGTCGAAACAGGCTGGCAGCACGCTGATGCCGACACCAGCGGCGACCAGGCCGATGATGGTCGATGCTTCGGCGGCCTGCTGCACGGTATCTGGCGTAAAGCCGGCTTGCAGGCATAGCGCGTGCAGTTGCCGGTAAATACTGGTTCCGGCTTGTGGCGGATACATAATAAACCCTTGGGTTGCCAAATCAGCTATGCGCAGTTGTGGTTTTGTTGCCAGCGGATGCTGCTCCGGCAGCACCACCACCAGCGGATCAGTGCGTAGCGTCAAATATTGCAGCGCCGGCGCCGCTGAATTTTCCTGTCCCGCTGGCTCAGCACCAAATTGCGGCCGGACAAACGCCAAATCCAATGTCTGTTGTTGTAACGCCGCCAGCTGGTGTTGCGTCGACATTTCCAGCAACGTCAGCGTGACTGCCGGAAATTGCCGGCGGTAGACATTAATCAACGTTGAAAACAACGGCGTCAGCGGCGTGGACGACGTAAAGCCAATCCGCAGTTCCCCGGCCTGTCCTGTGGCGGCGGCTTTTGCGCTCAGCGCAGCAGCACCGGTTAGCGCCAGAATTTTTCGGGCATCAGCCAGCAGTAACTTGCCGGCCTCGGTCAGCTGTACCGACCTTTTCGTGCGGGCAAATAACAAGGCACCGACCTCCGCTTCCAACTGGGCAATGGCATAGCTTAGCGGTGGCTGACCAATACAAAGCCGCTGCGCCGCGCGGGTAAAATGCAGCTCTTCAGCGACGGCAATAAAATAACGCAGTTGTCGTAGTTCGATGATCTGGTACTCCGGCCTGTTGCATGGTGTCATCACCACATTAATCTATTTAATGTATTAATAGCCACTTAATTATGTATTGGACGCTATTAGTTGCTGTCTTTAGGCTGACACTTTCTGCCAATCACCGGTACTTCCTGATGCCTTATTCAGAATCGGTCAATACACCAGCACCGTCTGCAAACCAGTTATCAGCCGTGGTATTGCAACGGGTCCAATCATTAAAATGGGCCATGTTTTTGGCCGGCAGCAGCGTGTTTGCCTTGCTCTATGCCGTGCAACCGATGATGCCGCTGCTGTCGGCAGAATTCGGTTTGTCCGCGGCGGATGCCAGTTGGGTGTTGTCGATATCAACGCTGACGCTGGCGTTGTCTTTGTTGCTCAGCAGCCTGCTCAGTGAATTTATTGACCGGCGCCGTCTGATGATTGTGGCGGTCGTCAGCACTGCAGTGCTGAGCCTGTTGTGTGCGCTGGCGCAAAACTACACGCAGTTGCTGTGGCTGCGCGCGCTGCTGGGGCTGGCGTTGGGGGGCCTGCCGGCGCTGGCGATCACCTATCTCAGCAGTGAGGTGCCTGCTGCACGGCTGAGTCAGACCATTGGCTTTTATATTGCGGGGACCGCTTTGGGCGGTATGCTGGGGCGGGCATTCGGCGCGCTGCTGAGCGACCAGTTCAGCTGGCGGTTGGCGTTGTTGTGTTTAGGACTGGCCGGTCTTGCCGCCGCCTGGCAATTTCAGCGCATTTTGCCAAAACCAAAGCCAAAAACGTTGCCAAACACATCGACACAAACATCGATGTCAGTATCGGCGCACAGGCAACATTTAAAGCCGGCCACTGCCGATCTTAGTAGTCTGCCGCAGATGATCGGCGCGCTGTTTTGCCAGATCCGCCAGCCGAAATTACTGGCTTTGTTTGCCATCGCATTTTTATTAACCGGCAGTTATACCGGCCTGTATAACTACATCACCTTTTATCTGCTGGCGCCGCCTTATTTGTTCAGCCAAAGCACTGTCGCGGCCATCACGGTGTTTTACATCTTTGGCATCGGCAGCTCATTGTGGGGCGCGATGTTAACCAAACACCTGCCGCTGCGCACACTGGTCCCGATGGCGTTGACGCTGATGCTAGTGGGCCTGTGCACCACGCTGCACCCGGATGTCCGGATGATCCTCGCAGGTATCGCCCTGTTTACTTTTGGTTTCTTTGCCACCCACACCTTGTGCAGCAACTGGCTGGCCACTTTGGTTCAGGCGCCAAAGGCGCTGGTCACTGCGGTATACCTGTGTTGCTATTATCTGGGTGCCAGTACCTTGGGCGCGCTTTCCGGTATCAGCTGGGACTCTGGCGGCTGGGCAGCGCTTGTGCTGCTGCTGGCTCTGTTGCTGTGCCTTGCCCTCGCGTTAAGTCTGTGGTTGGCCTGGCAATCACTGTCGAAGTCGCCACAACCTTAATAGCAAAGGTTGCCAGCTACAGAACAAAACGCTACACGATGCCAGCCCGATGCATAATGAAGTTCATTAAACACTAAATTATTAAATCGGATGACATCGCTGTCTTGTAACTAAATACGGACAGCAGCAGGCCATAGCACGCTTCAGTGGCTTGATCTGACGGAAATTTTCCGGCCGGTGCAAGTACGGCAGCGCACAAAACCATTGTTCTGCCTTGAAACGTCGCCCTCTGGTGCTGGCAGATCTTTTCGTTACGAACCTTTACACTTTGATCGTTGCGGCCGGAACGGATACCGGACTCAGACGAGGATCAGGCTGTGACTGATGTCATTCCTGCTGACTACGCCCTGATCATCTGACTGCAACACAGGTCCGGCATAATGCCGGACTGTCCTGAGACGCTACGCAGAGGTGATGTAATGAAGACTGAACAACTGAGCAGAACCCGTCCCCCAGAACTGTTTCCCACTGCAGGCTACGGCAGTGTGGCGCCACCCTGGATCAAAGCAGATTTACAACAGACTGCACCAGCCAAAACCAAGCTACATCAACCGGAGAATGACACCTGGCATTGGCTGAGACGCCAGCTAGGCTGGCATCAGTCTTGAGAGCCGCAACGGTCACGGATAAAACCAGCTGACCCAGTGCTGATAGACAGGCAAACCAATCAACACGTTGACCGGAAAGGTGATCCCCAGCGCAGCCAACATGGCCAGACCAATGTTGGCTGACGGGATCGCCGCTCGGATCGCGGCAGGCGCAGCGATGTACGAAGCACTGGCGGTAAGACCGGCCAGGATCACGGCACTACCTTGCGGTAAGTCCAGTAATAACGCAGTGCCAATCCCGCTCCAGGCCAATAAAAATGGCATCAGTGCAGCGAACATCAACAAACGCCACTGCGCCAGCGGTAACGGCACACAGGCTTTTGCCGTACACAAGCCCATTTCCAGCAGAAACAGCGCCAGCATGGTTTTAAAGCCACCGAGTAAGGCCGGCGCAATCGGCTCCAGCCCAACAGGGCCGTAGCTATAACCAATCAATACGCCGCCACCAAGCAGCAGTACCCCCCGGCTGGTCAAAGATTCGCGCCAAATCCCGCCGGCACTGCCTTCACCGGTCAGCCGGCGATGTAACCACAACATGATGATGATGGCCGGCAGCTCCAGCAACACCAGAAATAGTGTCGTTTGCGCCGCGACGGGCAATCCGGATCTCTCCACCATCGCCAGCACTAACGCAAAAGTACCGGCACTGACTGAGCCGTAGTGCGCTGCAATACTGACTGCATCATCCGTCCGCAGTTTCACCAGATGACGCAGAATTGGATAACACAGCAGCGGCAAAATAAATCCCAATAATGCGACTGGCAACAAGCCCAGTAACAACTGTCCGGTGACCTGACCATGCAACGCCAGACCGCCTTTTAAGCCAAGCACCAGCATTAACAGGATCGACAAAGTTTCATAAATCGAATGGGGCACCTTCAGATCCGATTTCAACAAACCGGCAATCAGGCCAAAGGCAAAAAACGCAATTACTATATCGGGCATCATTAAATCCTCCAGATCCAGCCGGCGGCTATTGTGCCTGCGCCAAGGATTAAGGAATAATAAATATATTCACATGCCAATATAGATAAACATCTATGAATGTTCGCCATTTGAGTTTTCGTTTGTTGCAGGTGTATCAGGCAGTGGTGCAAACCGGCAGCATTTCTCAGGCTGCGCGCCAGTTGCACCTGACGCAACCGACCGTTTCCATCCAGCTGAAAAAACTGACAGATTGGGCTGGCGAACCTTTGCTGGAAAGCCAACATGGCAACCTGGTGCCGAGCCGGGTTGGCGCTGAGCTGTACCGCGCCAGTCATGATGTACTGGGCCGCTTTGCCGATTTCTCCCAGTTTGTGCAAAGTGCCCGTGCCGGCAATAGCGGCAGTCTGAGCCTCGGTATTGTCACCACCGCCAAATATATCCTGCCACCGCTGTTAGCCGAGTTTTCCCGCCAGTTTCCGCACATTGAACTGATCCTGAACATTGGCAACCGCGCCCAGATCCTGACCCGCTTTGAACAGCAGCAGGATGATTTGTTTTTATTCAGCCATCCGCCAGCGGGCAATCAGGTACTGGCCCGGCGTCTTTTAAAAAACCCGCTGCAACTGATTGCGCCGCCTGGCCATTGGGCGGTAGATAAGTCCGGACTTGGGATGGCCGATCTGAAAGACGAACGATTCCTGATCCGTGAACCCGGCTCCGCCACCCGGATGATGCTGGAAAGTTGGCTCAGCAGTCAGGGGCTGGTGCTGCAAAAAACCATGCAAATTGAAAGTAACGAAGCGATCCGCTTAAGTGTCGCTTCGGGCCTAGGTCTCGCCGTGTTGTCAGCGCATACACTAAAGGCCGGCACTGAACCCGTCGAACAGCTACATCTGCCGGGCCTACCGCTGGAAAGTCACTGGTATCTGGTGGCACGGCGTGATCGGCGATTGTCTGCCACGGCCGCACAGCTAATCCGTTTTTTACCGGCGCAGCTGGCACAGCATCTGGACCCTGCCTGGCTGGTCAGTGATTTGGCGCGGTTGCCAGACGATTTTTTGCCTGACAACTGAGATCTTACAACTAACACCTAGCCACTGGCGGCAACCAAAGTGATGGCGACTGAGCAATAAATCCACTGAAATTTGTCGCAACACCACCCCTGCTTAACACAATAGGCTGCAGCAACGAGGGGAACCTCGTATGCTGATAGGGAATGACTACCTGAGGATGTACCTGATGCCTGATTTTCGTTCTGATACCGTCACCCAACCCACTGCTGAAATGCGTGCCGCCATGGCCAATGCGCCGCTGGGTGATGACGTATTTGGCGATGACCCTTCGGTCAACGCGCTGCAGACGTATGCCGCTGAATTACTCGGTTTTGACGCCGCGCTGTTTGCGCCCAGCGGCACTATGACCAATCTGATCGCGCTGATGAGCCATTGCCAGCGTGGTGACGAAGCCATCGTCGGGCAAAACTGGCACACCTATAAATGGGAAGCCGGCGGCATGGCCGTGCTGGGGTCGATTCAGCCACAACCACTGGCCAACCAGCCAGACGGCAGTTTGCTGGCCGCTGACGTCCAGGCTGCGATTAAACCGGACGATCCGCATTTTGCCCGCACCCGGTTGCTGGTGATTGAAAATACCACCGGTGGTCAGGTGTTGGGGCTGGATTACATGGCACAAATGGCAACACTCGCCAAATCCAACCAGCTGGCCTGCCATATTGACGGCGCGCGGATTTTTAACGCCGCTGTCGCCATTGCCAGCCAGACGCAGAGCGATCCCTACCAGGTCGCCCGTCAACTGGTCAGTGGTTATGACTCGATTTCAGTATGTTTATCCAAAGGACTCGGCGCGCCGGTCGGCTCGTTGTTATTAGGCAGTCACGAATTTATCGCCCGCGCCCGCCGCGTGCGCAAGATGCTCGGTGGCGGCATGCGACAGGCCGGTGGGCTGGCTGCGGCCGGTTTATATGCGCTGCAGCATCATGTCCACCGACTCGCCGATGACCATCAGCATGCGCAGCAATTGGCGACTGGCCTTCAGCAAATCGTTCAGGATAGCAGATTGGAAACTCAGTTTTCACTGCAAATGCCACAAAGCAATATCATTTTCTGCGATCTGGACGCTGCGCTTGCCAGCCATTTTGTGGCAGAATTAGCCAAACATCAGGTCCGCCTGACCAGCAGCACTTATCAGCAGTCTGGCCAGGCGAAATCCCGCATCCGTTTAGTCACTCATCTGGATATCAGCCCGGCGCAGGTTCATGCCATGCTTGCGTGCAGCCGCGATATTCTCTGCAATTATTAACGCCCGCCGTGCAGATGGCGGGCCTTGTTGAGGTCTGCCATGCTGCAGTTTTTTGAAAAGTTAACCAACCCCTTTCCGGCGGCAGAACCCACCCAGCCGCCCAAGGGGATTTATGCGTTTTGCCGGCATTACAGCAAAGGGATGGAAATTCCGCTCGTCGTGATGGCGTTGTTAACAGCGCTGCTGGCGATGCTCGAAGTGTCGTTGTTTGGTTTTATGGGACAACTGGTCGACTGGCTGGTGCAAAAAGATCCGGCCACCTTGTGGCAGACCGAGCAGGACACGTTGATCCGCATGGGCCTGCTTACCGCAGTCGGTATGCCGCTGCTGGTACTGCTCCACTCCGCCGTTTTGCACCAGACGTTACTTGGCAATTACCCGATGGCGATCCGCTGGCAGGCGCATCGTTATTTACTGAAACAAAGCGTCAGCTTCTATCAAAACGATTTCGCCGGCCGCATCGCTACCAAAGTGATGCAGACGTCGCTGGCCGTGCGTGAAACTGCCACCAAGTTACTCGACGTGATGGTCTATGTGCTGGTGTACTTCAGCACCATGTTGTATCTGGTGTTTGATGCCGACTGGCGACTGGTATTGCCACTGCTGGTCTGGTTGGGCTTGTATATCTGCCTGCAGGTTTATTTTGTGCCGCGGCTCAAAGATGTTGCCAGCCGTCAGGCTGATGCCCGCTCAGATATGACTGGCCGCATTGTCGACAGTTATACCAACATCAATACCATTAAACTGTTTTCCCACACCAGCCGTGAAGCCGAATATGCCCGCGACAGCATGTCGCGTTTTCTACATCCGGTGTACGAGCAAATGCGCCTGGTGACCTGGCTGAATTTCAGTGTGCAGGCACTGAATTATTTGCTGGTGTTTTCAGTCGCGACCATGTCGATCTGGTTATGGACGCTGCAGGCCGTCAGTGTCGGTGCTATCGCCATTGCGGTCAGTTTGTCGCTGCGTTTAAACGGCATGTCGCAGTGGATCATGTGGGAAGTCAGCAGTCTGTTTGAAAATATCGGCACTGTGGCCGATGGCATCACCACGCTGGCACAACCGCAACAAGTGCTGGACAGCCCGAATGCGCAACAACTACAGGTCAGTGGCGGCGCTATTGCATTTGATAAGGTCTGCTTTCAGTACGCCAGTCAGGGCAGAAACGTGCTGCAACAGCTTGATTTACAGATCAAACCGGGTGAAAAAGTCGGTTTGGTGGGTCGTAGTGGCGCCGGCAAATCAACCTTAGTTAATCTATTGCTGCGTTTTTACGATCTGGAAACCGGCCAGATCCGCATTGATGGTCAGGATATCCGTCAGGTCAGTCAGGACTCATTACGCGCACAAATCGCCATGGTGACGCAGGACACGTCCCTGCTGCACCGGACGGTACGGGAGAATATTCTGTACGGCCGCCCCGATGCGTCCGAAGCGCAGTTACTGGCCGCGGTGAAAGCCGCCGAAGCCGACCAGTTTATCGCGGAGCTCAGTGATCCACGCGGTAATCAGGGGCTGGATGCTCAGGTGGGTGAGCGCGGCGTGAAATTATCCGGTGGTCAGCGTCAGCGGATCGCCATCGCACGGGTACTGCTGAAAAACGCGCCGATCCTGATTTTGGATGAAGCCACTTCGGCACTGGATTCCGAAGTGGAAGCAGCCATTCAGCACAGTCTGAATCAGTTAATGGCCGGCAAAACCGTCATTGCCATTGCGCACCGGCTGTCGACGATTGCGGCGATGGACCGGCTGATTGTGCTCGATCAGGGCGCGATTGTTGAACAAGGCAGTCATCAGCAGTTGATTGCCCAAGGCGGCATTTATGCCCAGTTGTGGGCGCATCAGACCGGTGGTTTTATCGGTCTGGATTAAAGCGTTGCGGTATGAGCATCGAACTAAAAAAGGGCTGCAACTGCAGCCCTTGTTTTTATCTGGCACGGTTAACCCAAGCGTGGGTCCGTTTCGGCCACACCAGCTTCCTGTTGGTGGGCGATTTTAAATTGCAGTAAAGCACCAAACGGCTGCATATCGACCAATTCACGGAAACAAATCCAGTCCACCAGACAATACAAGCTCATCGCCAGATAGTCCCAATGCGCAAACTCACCGGCGGCGACTTTGCTGTTCAGAATTTTCAGCGTGGCCTGCACCCGCTCATGCTGTAGATTAAAAAATAATTTATTATCCCGGACATCAAAACCGGAACGTTTACATAGCAATAGTTCGACTAACGAATCATTGGCGGCATTGATGATGGTCAGCAAATTTTCCTGCGGCCAGCTCAGCGGCGTCAGCAAAAACTTCTGGCTGAGAAACCGATAGATCACGCCGGAATCAAATACCACCTGCTCGCCGTCGGCCAACATCGGTACTTTGCGCGTGGGATTTAACGCAATTAAGCGTTCACGATCCGCCGATTCAAAAATATTCAGACTGAT
>JAIXSW010000413.1 GCA_027484495.1 Gammaproteobacteria bacterium | reverse complement strand
ATTTTCATCCTGTCGGAAAAAGTAGTGTTTGACGACGCTGTAACGCACGACTTGCTGATTGACCTGCACCACGATTTTAAACGCGCAAATGGCTATTCCGAATTGGAGATCAGTCAGAAACGCACCGCGCTGGAAAACGTGATGCGGCCAGACACGCTGGCACAACATCAGCAACGTTTTACTGCGGCTGGTTTTGCCAGCGCGACCGTTTGGTTCCAATGTTTCAATTTCTGCTCGATGGTTGCGATCAAACAAGGTACTGCCGATGCAAATGTTTAATGATTTTTATGCCTTGATCGCCAAAACCAAACTGGCGCCCTGGCTTAATGTGCTGCCGGCACAGCTCAGCCACTGGTACAAAGAAGCCCTGCATGGTGACTTTAAACAATGGCAAAAAGTGCTGGATCACCTGCCAAAAACACAAACTGAACAAGTAAATCTGCAGTCGGCGGTGCAGATTGGCGCGGCCGAGGAGCTATCCGAGGGCGCCCGTCAGCGCCTGGAAGTGTTGCTCAAACAGCTGATGCCATGGCGTAAAGGCCCGTTTGACATTCACGGCCTGCACATTGATACCGAGTGGCGCAGTGACTGGAAATGGGACCGGGTTCTGCCCCACCTGGCGCCGTTACAGCATCGCACTGTGCTGGATGTCGGCTGCGGTAGCGGCTATCACTTGTGGCGGATGCGCGGTGCCGGCGCTGAACTGGTTGTTGGTATAGATCCTAGCCAACTGTTTTTTTGTCAGTTCCAGGCAATCAAACATTTTTACCAGGATCCAGCGGTGCATTTATTGCCCATCGGCATTGATGACATGCCGGAATTAAAGAGCTTCGATACGGTGTTTTCGATGGGGGTGTTGTATCACCGCCGCTCCCCGCTGGATTTCCTGCAGCAGCTGAAAAACCAGCTGCGTGCGGGTGGTCAGCTGGTGCTGGAAACGTTGGTCGTCCCCGGTGATGCGCAGACGGTACTGGTCCCCACCGACCGCTACGCCAAAATGCGTAATGTCTGGTTTATTCCAAGCACCGCGGCACTTGAACTCTGGCTGGCCCGCGTCGGTTTTCGCGATATCCGCGTGGTCGATTTAAATC
Organism: Gammaproteobacteria bacterium; assembly: GCA_027484495.1. Classification (GTDB taxonomy): domain Bacteria; phylum Pseudomonadota; class Gammaproteobacteria; order Enterobacterales; family Alteromonadaceae; genus Pararheinheimera. The sequence goes on along the minus strand of JAIXSW010000413.1, from coordinate 7,421 downwards.
AGACCAGTGTTGAAGAACAGCGTGCCACCGACTGGATGCAAAATGAAAGTCTGGTTGATTTTCTCGACCCGACTGATCATAGTAAGACCATTGAAGGCTATCCAGCACCGCTGCGGGCGGTAATTGTAGCAACCGCCTGATCTGTCAGAGGAATTTTATGCCGTACCGGCCGAAATCGACATTGGAGCAATGGCGGATCCTGCAGGCAGTGGTTGATGCTGGTGGTTACGCACAAGCAGCAGAGTTACTGAATAAAAGCCAGTCCAGCCTGAACCATGCCGTGGCAAAGCTGCAAAACCAGCTAGGTGTGGAACTGTTACATGTGGTTGGACGCAAAGCTTTTCTGACCGCAGCCGGTGAAGTGATGCTACGCCGCTCCCGTTTGCTGACTCAACAAATTGAAGATCTGGAATTGCTGGCCGCCAATATTGACATGGGCTGGGAACCAGAGCTGCGTCTGGCGGTTGAGATAATCTACCCGCGCGATAAGCTGTATCAGGCGTTGTCGCAATTTTATCCACTCAGTCGTGGCAGCCGGATCCAAATCATCGATACCGTGATCACGGGCAGCGCCGAAATGATCCTCGAAGCCAAAGCAGATTTAGTCATCGCCGCAACGCCGATTGTCCCGCGCGGTTACCTGAGTGAGCCGTTGTGCATCACACAAATGGTGTTGGTGTGCGCGCCGGAGCATCCGCTGACGCAGATTGATGCACTGGATGCGGATGAGTTGAGCCAGCATTTACAAATCGTGATCCGCGATACCGGACAAAAGCCGGCGGAGAATGCCGGCTGGCTCAAAGCGGAACAACGCTGGACCGTTGGCAATTTTTATGAAGCTATGGTGATCCTGCAACGCGGTTTAGGTTTTTGCTGGCTGCCAGATTTTATCGTACAGCAAGCGTTGCAGGACGGCGTGTTAGTCCGACTGCAACTGAAACAAAGCACAGAGCGGCAAATTCCGCTGTCGCTGGTGATCCCCAAAGAAGACAAATTAGGCCCGGGTGGCCGGCAACTGCGCCAGATCATTCTGGCGGCCCATGGCAAAACAGGACACTGAAGATGAAACCAACCGAACTTTCCGAACTGATGTTACAAAGTGCAAAAGATGCAGTGTCTTATGCTCTGGAAGAGCATCAGGTTACACTTGATCTTAGCCTTGAATCCTTACCTCTGGTCGATGTACTGCTGAGCAGCGTCGCCCATCAGCAACAAAAACAGCAGATGTCAGATGCGCATATGTTTGCGCTGTGTAATATTTTTGGCGCCTATCTGGGTCAGGTCTTTATATCTGTGGTCGGTGGTCAATGGGTCCATCAAACCAGCGATGAAACCGCGCCTTATGTCAGTCTGAACTACAACAACAAAGAATTTCCGCTGGCCTCACTGGTCTATCACAAGGTCACAAAAAATCCTGATTTGAGCGTCAACGATTACATACGCCAGGCAATCAGCAACGCCATGCAATGACCACGCTGAGCGCTACTGCTCAGTCCTGTACCGGCGCGCGCGGATTAAACCTTTTGTCTTGCCGGCAAACAAGGTAAAATGCGCGCGTTTTTTTATCCCCATTTAACCAAGCCATCGAGGATAACCGTGAGCGAACAAAAAACTTCATTAAGTTACAAAGACGCAGGGGTCGATATTGATGCCGGTGAAGCGCTGGTCGATCGTATCAAGGGTGCGGTGAAGCGCACTACCCGTAAAGAAGTGATTGGTGGCCTCGGTGGTTTTGGCGCTATGTGTCAAATCCCAGCCGGTTATAAAGAACCGGTGTTAGTCTCTGGAACCGACGGTGTTGGTACCAAACTGCGTTTGGCGATGGACTTAGGCCGTCATGACAGCGTCGGTATCGACTTAGTGGCCATGTGTGTCAATGACATCGTGGTTCAGGGCGCTGAGCCACTGTTTTTCCTCGATTACTATGCAACTGGCAAGCTGAACGTTGATACGGCAGCTACCGTGGTTGAAGGTATTGCCCGTGGTTGTGAGCTGTCTGGTTGTGCACTGGTTGGCGGCGAAACCGCTGAAATGCCGGGCATGTACCATGGCGACGACTATGACATTGCCGGTTTCTGCGTCGGTGTGGTGGAAAAAGCCGAGATCATTGACGGTAGCCTGGTCAAACCGGGTGACCAGCTGATCGCTCTGGCCTCTTCCGGTCCACACTCCAACGGTTTCTCATTGGTGCGTAAGATCCTCGAAGTCAGCGGCCAGTCGCCTGAAACATTACTGGGCGAAAAATCTCTGGCTGACCACCTGTTAGCGCCAACCCGCATCTATGTGAAAAACCTGCTGAATCTGATTAAACAATTGCCGGTACACGCGCTGTGTCACATCACCGGCGGTGGTTTCTGGGAAAACATCCCACGTGTACTGCCAGAGCACACCAAAGCAGTCGTGAATGAACAAAGCTACCAGTGGCCAGCCATTTTCGACTGGTTACAACAACAAGGCAACGTGACCCGTTACGAGATGTACCGGACGTTTAACTGCGGTGTTGGCATGATCGTGGTGGTGAGCCCGGATAACCTGAACAAAGCACTGGAATTGCTGCAACAAGCCGGCGAGAAAGCCTGGCATATTGGTGAAATCCAGTCTGCCGTCAGTGGTGATGCACAAGTCGTGATCCCTGGTGTGAACGCATAACGATGAAATCCATCGTTGTGCTCATTTCGGGCAGCGGCTCTAATCTGCAAGCGATCCTCGATGCCTGCAAGGCCGGCTTTATTGCCGGTCGTGTCAGCGCCGTCATCAGCAATAAAGCAGATGTGTTTGGCCTGACGCGGGCATCTGATGCCGGTGTGCCGGCACTGGTGCTGGACCACAAACAATTCGCAGACCGCGCCAGTTATGATGCGGCGCTGTGCAAGACCATTGACCAGCATCAACCCGATTTGGTCGTGCTGGCCGGTTTCATGCGCATTCTGACGCCGGAATTTGTCGCGCATTACAGCGGCCGGTTACTGAATATTCATCCGTCGCTGTTACCCAAATATCAGGGGCTGAATACGCATCAACGGGCCATCGACGCCGGTGATACTGTGCACGGTTGCAGTGTGCATTTTGTCACTGCTGAACTCGATGGCGGTCCGGTGGCGCTACAGGCCAAAGTTCCGGTATTTCCGGAAGATGACGCTGCTGCTGTTGCTGCACGTGTGCATGAGCAGGAACACCGAATCTACCCTTTAGTGGTGCGTTGGTTTTGCCAGGACCGTTTACAACAACAAGCCGATAAGGCATTGTTGGACGGCCAGATCCTTTCACCGCATGGATATGCTGATGATGATGAATAAACAATGGCGCCTTCTGGCGTCATTTTTTTGCCTGAGCCTGCTGACACCAGCCATGGCTCAACAAGTCCCGGTAGTCACGCCGGCTGCACAGCCGGCAGCCGCCACCACTGTAACCGCCGGCCTGAAACCTTTTACTGCCAAGTATCAGGTGCTTCGCTCCGGCAAAGTGCATGGCGATGCTGAGCGCTACCTCAAACCCTGGGGACAAGGTTTTGAACTGGGTTATAAAAGCAATATCACCTGGTTGATCTTCAAAGATGAACGCCACGAACGTTCACGCTTTGTGCTGAAAGATGGCCGGCTGCAGCCATTTTTTTATCAGCTGAAACGTTGGGGTACAGGTCCGGGTCGTCACTATGAGTTGAATCTGGACTGGAGCAAACATGAATTACTGACCGGCAAAGAAAAAGCGCCTAAAACTGTCGAGTGGAACGAACAATGGTTGGATCAGCTGAGTTATCACAGTCAGCTGGTGCTTGAGCTGGCTGCAGGGAAAACCGAATTCAGCTTTGATGTGTTGACCAGACATGGTGACTCACGCAGCTACCAGTACAAAGTCACCGGCGAAGAGATGTTGACGCTACCGGCCGGTAAAATCAAAACCATCCGGGTAGAGCGGGTTGGCAAAAATCTGGATAAACAGGTCGTGGCCTGGGTTGCACCAGAGCTGGATTATCTGCTCGTCAAACTGTGGCAAGCCGAAGAGAAAGTTGAACAATTTGACGTTCAGCTACAAAGTTACCAGTTCAGTCAATAATCTGAAGGGTCAGGTCGCCGGTTAAAACCGGCGCACCATCTCCCCTGCTTTCCATAAGATAGCTTCCCCGGCAGTCATGGCTTGCCAGGCTTCGTTGCAGGTCAGCGGCATGGTTGCCACTATCGTCACCACATCCCGCTCTGTGGTTTCCCGCGTAAAATCGATATCAACATCAACATCCGATAAACGGGCCAGACCAAAGGGAGCCCGCCGGGTAATGTGATGCAATTTAGTGCTGCAATAACAAAACAAATAATCGCCGTCAGACAGCAATAAATTAAACACACCTTGCTGACGCAGCCCATCACAGAGCTTTTTCACATAAGCAAACAACTGTGGCCGGCTTTTTGGCCCCTGCGGATACTTTTCTGCCAAAGCGGATAAAATAAAACAGAACGCCCGTTCACTGTCGGTGGTGCCGACCGGCTGAAACTGGCCGCACGCTAACTGTTTGTAGTCGCTGAGCTGACCGTTGTGCGCGTAAGTCCAGTAACGTCCCCATAGCTCACGGGTAAAAGGATGAGTATTCTCCAGCGCCACCCGCCCCCGATTAGCCTGCCGCACATGTGCGACCACTACATTACTTTTAATCGGATAATCAGTGATGAGCTCCGCCACGCGGGAATGATGACTGGCCGCCGCATCTTTAAAAGTCGACACGCCTTTGCCCTGGTAAAAAGCGATACCCCAGCCATCTTTATGCGGGCCAGTATTGCCCCCCCGCTCACGCAGCCCTTTAAAACTAAAACAAATATCGGTCGGTACATTGGCCGACATCCCTAACAATTCACACATAAAAACCTTCCAAATCGATGTGCTGCCAGCCTATCAGCGCAATCTGCATCTGACCAGTGCGAGATAGTTCTGCGGTATAACCAAAGTGTTATCCACAAAACTGTACAGTTGTTCAGCTACACTTGACGGGAACTGCATCTGCTTGCTCAGGAACTACTTGCAACTTGCCTTTAAGACTTATACCCTATCGCTGTTAGTGGTCAGACCTCTTATCAGGAGAACAAGATGGAATTACTCGTATTTATCGCTTTACTGCTGGTGCTGGTTGGCATTCTCGCCTACCACAGAGCCAGTCTGACGCTGTTTACCGCAGCAATCGGTGGTTTGTTAGTCCTCGGCAGCTTCTTTGGCACAGTCGGTCTGGTTGGCTGGATCTTGTTTGCCGCAGTTGCGTTACCACTGAATATCGCCAGTATTCGTCAGCAGCACATCACCAAGCCTCTGCTGAAACTGTACCGGAAAATCATGCCGGAAATGTCCACCACTGAAAAAGAAGCCATCGACGCCGGGACCACCTGGTGGGAAGGCGACTTGTTCCGTGGCAATCCGGACTGGCACAAATTACACAATTTCCCAAAACCACGCTTAAGCGCGGAAGAGCAAGCCTTCCTCGATGGCCCGGTTGAAACCGTACTTCGGATGGTGGACGACTGGCATGTCACGCACGAGCGCACTGACCTGTCACCGGAAGTTTATAGCTATTTAAAAGATCAGGGCTTCTTCGCCATGATCATCAAAAAACAATACGGTGGCCTTGAGTTCTCTGCGTACGCGCAGTCTTGTGTGCTGCAGAAACTGACCAGTAAGAGCATGGTCTTGTCGAGCACTGTCGGCGTGCCAAACTCGTTAGGCCCCGGTGAATTACTGCAGCACTATGGCACCAAAGAGCAGCAGGATTATTACCTGCCGCGTCTGGCCAAAGGTCTGGAAGTCCCTTGTTTCGCATTAACATCACCAGAAGCCGGCTCTGATGCCGGTGCTATTCCGGATTTCGGCGTGGTCTGTAAAGGTGAATGGGAAGGCAAAGAAATCGTCGGGATGCGCCTGACCTGGAACAAACGCTACATCACGCTGGCGCCTATCGCCACCGTATTAGGTCTCGCGTTTAAACTGCAGGATCCGGATAATCTGCTCGGTGACAAAGAAGATTTAGGCATCACTTGTGCGTTAATCCCGGTCAGCACAGCAGGCGTAAAGATCGGCCGTCGTCACTTCCCATTAAACGTCCCGTTCCAGAACGGGCCAACGCAGGGACAAGATGTGTTTGTACCGCTGGACTACATCATTGGTGGTCCTGCAATGGCGGGTCAGGGCTGGCGTATGCTGGTTGAGTGTCTGTCCGTTGGCCGTGCGATCACATTGCCGTCAAACAGCACCGGTGGTATCAAGTCCGTCGCTTTGGCAACCGGCGCTTATGCCCGCATCCGTCGTCAATTCAAATTACCGATCGGTAAAATGGAAGGCGTGGAAGAAATCATGGCGCGGATTGGCGGCTATGCCTACATGTCTGATGCCTCGACAACGATGTCTGTTGGTTCTATCGACCTTGGCGAAAAGCCATCAGTGATCTCTGCCATCACGAAATATCACATGACCGAGCGGATGCGTCAGGCCATCATCGATGCGATGGATGTGCACGGCGGCAAAGGCATCTGTATGGGGCCGAACAACTATCTGGCGCGTGGTTATCAAGGCGCTCCTGTTGCTATTACGGTTGAAGGTGCCAACATTCTGACCCGCAACATGATCATTTATGGTCAGGGTGCGATCCGTTGCCATCCTTATGTACTGGCTGAACTGCAGGCCGCACAGCTGGATGATGAGCGTGCGGCAGTCACCGCATTTGACCGTGCTTTGTTTGGTCATATCGGCTTTAGTATCAGCAATTTCTTCCGGACATTCTGGCTGTCGCTGACCAACAGCGCTTTCAGCCATGCGCCAGTCCAGGATGAAACTGCGAAATACTACAAACAAATGAACCGTTTCAGTTCAGCATTAGCGCTGATGTCAGATATCGCGATGGCGACGCTTGGCGGTGATTTAAAACGCCGTGAGCGTATCTCAGCGCGTCTTGGTGACATTCTGAGTATGTTGTACATTACATCCTCTATTCTGAAGCGTTACAACGATGAAGGCCGTCAGGTGCAGGATCTGCCACTGGTACAATGGGGCTGTGAAGACAACCTGTACCGTGCCCAGCTGGCACTGGATGAGTTGTTCGATAACTTCCCGAATCGCGCTGTGGGTATTTTATTTAAACGCGTGGTATTCCCGTTTGGCCGTTCGTTACGTCGTCCGAGTGATCAGGTGGAACATCAGGTCGCCCGCATCATGCAAACACCATGTGAAGCCCGTTCACGGCTGGGGACTCATTTGTATCTGACCGATGAGCCGAACAACCTGCTGGGCCAGCTGGAAAAGGGTCTGACGGATATTCTGGCTGCCGAACCGCTGTTTGATAAAGTGATGCACGCTGCGAATAAAAAGCTGCCGTTCTATCGCTTAAATGAAGTAGCGGAATTGGGCTTAAGCCTCGGTGTGCTGAGCCAGGCAGAAGCTGAGAAGCTGCGTGT
>JAIXSW010000315.1 GCA_027484495.1 Gammaproteobacteria bacterium | reverse complement strand
TCAGCGATGTTGATCAGCACTTCATAGTTCTGGCCCGCCTGTTGAATCTTGCCCAGTAATACTGACAATTCATCGGCTTGTTTTTGCAGCAGGCGGCGTTCCGTGAACAACTGGGAGATCTCGTGCTTACTCAGTTCAATATCGCTGCTGATATCGATAATGTTGCGTTCCTGACGGAACTGCTGCAGCTTTTGCTCCGACTCGGTCAGCTTATTCCGGACTTCATCGACCCGCTGTTTGATCCAGTCATTGGCCTGATGGTTGTGCTGTTGCATCAGGTCGGTCTGATAATTCATGAAATGAGCCGCCAGGTGATTGACCACTTCGGCAGCAATAAACGGATTGTGGTGCTTATAAGAAATTTGCAACAACGTGGTTTTTGGCACCGCAGCTACCGACAAATCCGCCAGCAAAGCCTGTACGTCATCACGACGCATGTCGTTTGGTAAGCCGAGTTCCAGATCGGCGGGCAGATTTTTCACCACATCCTGCGCAAATTGCGTCGAGGTCAACAGCTTAATTTGCGTATCAAGTTCATCGTTACCACCGCCCATACCGGGGATCAGCGATTGCAGCGGATTGGCAGACAAACCGCCTTTTACCATCAATGTGGTGTCGGCACGAAACACAGATGGCAATTGCGACACAAAAGTAGTGACCAATGCAAAAATCACACTGGTGATCAGCACAATCAGCCAACGCCGGGCAGATAAGATCGCCAGAATGACGCTTAATTCGATCGCGTCATTGGACTGTTGCACCTGCTGCTGTTGCTGCTGTGACTGCATCAAAAAAAGCTCTTATCGATTTTGATCACATCACCGGGCAGGATGATCGTGTCCGAGCTGGCTTTAAACGTTGCTTTGTCGGCGCCACGCTGGATCTGCCAGGCGCTGCGCGAGGCCCGATCTAACAAGCCACCTGACAGCGCTATCGCCTGCTCCAGTGTAATATCCGGCTGATAGGAATAACTGCCCGGATTACGCACCTCGCCATAGATAAAAAATGGCCGGTAGCTGTCAACAGTGATCGAAACACTCGGCGCGACCAGATAGCCATCTTTGAGTCGTTGTTCCAGGTATTCTTTGGCACTTTGCTGGGTGTGGCCGGTCAACCGGATACTGCCGAGTAAAGGCATATCAATAAACCCTTGCTGGCTGATTTCTGCGGTCACCGACAGATCTGGTTCCAGATAAACACTGATTTTAATCGAGTCACCCGGACCAAACTTGTAGCTTTGTAAGCCTTGCGTCGCAGGGGTCTGTGCCTGCACAGCACCGAGCAGCAACAAGCTGATGAAAGCGCACCACCACTTCACCATGACCAGCTGACCTCAGCCATCAATTCGACACGATCGCGATTTAATTGCTGCTGTTGCCGCTGACGTACCTGACTGAGTTGGACCAGGCTTTGCCATTGCTGCGCCCACTGCCAGCGCCAACCAGCACCGAGCGCATCGCGAGTTCTGCGGTAATCCCCCTGATCAAGCCGGGATGTCAGCTGACTGAGTTCAATACTGAACTGATGTGACTGATCATATTGCCAGCGCATACTGGCGGCATGGCGGGTATCGAGCTGGCTGACACTGCCGGTGGCATAAGACAATACCGAATTGCGACCGCTTTGCAGCTGAAGCTGCCAGCGCTGGTCAAATTGCCAGACGTTTTCCAGTTGCCAGTAGCTTCCCGTCACTTTAGGCAGTTGATCGGCCGCATAGCTGCGCGAAAAGCGGCCACCGGTCAGGCGAAAAAACTGCTGGCCGGTCCACTGTACCGCAAGACCGCCACCATACTGAGCCAGATCGGTACTCAGCTGGTTTTGTTGTTCCTGGCGTCTGGCGACATCCAAAACCAAAGCGACATTTTCGTTTAATTTATGGCTGTAATGTGCTTCGGCAAAATCACTGTCTAAAGTGGAATATGGTTGCTCTTGGACATCTTGCTGACGTCGGTCTGTGCCGAGTGTAACCCGCAGATTCTGAATATCTGGCGCGCGACCAAAACTAAGCGCAGCCTGTGCACCGGTTTGTTTTGCAATTAACGCCCGCTCGGCAGCAGACAAAAATTCTGCCGCGCTATCTCCGGCCAGATGCTGGTCCTTGCGCAAGGTAGCCTGTACCGATAGATCAGTTTGTGGCGTCAGAAACAAACGCAATTCCGGCTGCAGCTGATACAGCGTTTGCGCTAGGTCGCTGTTGTCCCGATATTGTTCGCGGTTAATTTGCAGCGGCAATTGCAGGCCATAGCCTTCAAACAAACCAAGCCAATCCCAGCGGATGCCCGCAGTGCCACGTTGATCAGACTGATGCTGCACTGCGCTATTAAATAAATTGTTATTACTGTGCACACCAAGGAAGGCACTGAGATCGTTGTGGGCCTGATCCCAGTCAGCAGCGACGCTATGCGCTGAGGTGATTAAAAAAAGCGGTACAAATCCGACTAAATACGACCTGTTCATGCAAAATGCTCTTGAAAAATAAAATATCCATATTTTCCTTTTATTTTTCCCTTACCGCATGGTAATGGAGAACGAAAAAAAAACAAAGCCTTTATCCTGCGTCCGGTGCAATAAAATCGTGTAAAAATAATGATCCGATCAGGACGGCCAGGATCGGCTGCCAATATGACAAAATATGGCTTTTGCTGCACTGTGTCATTGATAACAAAACGGCCGGAGTGTTACCACTCCGGCCGTTTTTATGCTGATTTCCCAAAGCAAGACTCAGATGCGGAACTGCGCGACCACCTGATTTAACGCAGACGCCGAATTATCCAGCTGACGGGCTTCCCCAGTCAGTTCCAGCGCATGCTCTGCGGTATTGTCCACCAACGCCGTGATCGCGGTCAGGCTGCGGTTTATGTCGTCAGCCACAATCGTTTGCTGCTCGGTCGCCACCGCAATTTGGGTGCTTTGTTGTTGCACGACCATGATAGCCGCACTAATCGCGGTTAATGACTGCTGCATCGCTCGGGCACGCTCCGCACTGACCTCAGTCTGACTACGGCCTTGTTGCATCACGTCTTCCGCCTGCTTCGCGATATGTTGCAGTTTTTCCACCATCCGGCGGATATCATCCGTGCTTTCGCGCGTGCGCCCCGCCAATGAGCGGACTTCATCAGCGACCACAGCAAAACCACGGCCTTGTTCACCGGCACGGGCCGCTTCGATGGCGGCATTTAATGCCAGCAGATTGGTCTGTTCGGCAATGCCTTTAATGACATCGACCACAGTGCCGATGTTTTCTGATTCTTTCGCAAGCCCCACCACGACATCAACAGCAGACACCATGCTTTGATTCAGCGATTCCATATCGTTGACCGCCAGCTCAGACAATTTCGCCCCTTGCTGACCACGCTCATCCGCATCCGCTGCAGCCTGGCTGGTTGATTGCGCATTGCGGCTGATTTCCTGCACAGTCGCAGCCATCTCAGTCACCGCAGCAGAAACTGAGTCAATCTGCGCTTTTTCATGC
>JAIXSW010000514.1 GCA_027484495.1 Gammaproteobacteria bacterium | reverse complement strand
TGCATTAACACAGCGCTGGTGCGGCTGAAATCACCAACTAACGCCAGACCTAAACCAAACAAGCGCACCGGCAACCAGTCAGCCCAATGCAGCAGATCATCGGCAAACAAGCGCCAACTGTTTGCTGCCGTTACAGGGTCAGCAGACGCGGCCAGCGTTTCAGCCGCAGTCTCATCGGCTAAACCGGCCGGATCTGTCGCAACCGACGTTGGCGAATCGTCGGCTGGCTGGGACATATTGCGGTCATAAGTCAAAGGTTCGGCTAACTGGCGCAGACAGGCATAGGCTACGGCGCCAAAAGCGCCGAGCAGTGCGTACCAGAACAACACGACAGCATAATAGCGAAAATTCAGCCAAATCAGTTGCGGGCCATAAGTCAGCTCCGGCGCGCCTTGTGCCTGACGCATTTGTTGCATGCACAGAAAAGCCGCCTGTTCATCATCACGCTGACAAGCATTCAAAAATTGCTTGTACTGCTGTCGGTAGTGCCAGCTGCCAATACACAACAGCAGCACCACAGTATTCAGCACCAGCTGAAACAACCAAAACTGCACACTATATATAAGGAGCGCAATGACCACTGCCGGCAACAACCAGCCCACTAGCAGAAAATAGGGCTGCTGACGGACACTGCCAACGCTGCCCGAACTACAAAAACGCAGGTATGGCTGCAGGTAAGTCACCAGCTGCCAGGCGCGTCCGCGCACCGCGAGACGCTCGACAATTAATGCGATCAGCATACTTAACAACGTCATAAAGATTCTCCTGCGCTCGGATCAGAATGGGTAGAGTTCGCCGGCGCCATGCCAAGCAATTGAAAATAATGCGGCCAGTTAAAAGCCGGGCCCGGATCGGTTTTGCGACCCGACGCAATATCACAGTGGCCGACGATCCGCTGTGGCTTGATCGCCGGAAACTGCTGCAGCAGCTGTCGGCTGAGACTGGCCAGCGCCTGATATTGCGCGTCGGTATAAGGCAGATCGTCGGTGCCTTCCAGCTCAATCCCAATCGAAAAATCATTACATTTATCGCGACCATCAAACAAGCTAAGGCCGGCATGCCAGGCGCGTTTGCTGAACGGCACATATTGCCAGATGCGGCCATCCCGATAAATTACACAATGCGCGGATACACGGACACCCTGCAGCCGCGCAAAATATGGATGCGCCGTGCAATCCAGACGCCCACCAAAGAAGTCATCAATATAAGGGGTGGAGAAAGTCGCAGGAGGCAAACTGATATTGTGGATCACCAGCAGACTAATGTCGGCCGGATCGGGTCTGTCGTCATAATGGCTGCAGGGCCGACTGACCAGTTCTACCGGTTGCAGTTGCTGTAATGCCGCATCGAATGCGGGATCCCGTGGAGCCATACTTGGCAAAGCCTTTCCTCAATGGTTATGCTGTCGCTTTATTCTCTGCGCCATGGCAATTGAATGCAAGCTTCAGATCCGTCTCCGTCGCAACAACCACCTGACAGTACCGCTCGTTTTGGCCGCAGCTTTGCGTGGATTGCATGGCTATGTGTATTGGCGCTGGTGTATCTGTTTTTTGCTGATGCGCTGGAGGAACAACGTAACCCGAACCAACAATTGCAGCAAGAACTCGGGGCCGCTGGCGAACGGGTGGTCGTGTTGGATGCCAACCGGCAGGGTCATTATGTCGGAACTTTGTTACTGAATGGCCAGCCTGTCGAATTTCTGCTGGATACCGGCGCCACTGCGGTGGCGGTCTCGGAACAAGTGGCGATGCGCACCGGCATGGTCAAAGGTATGCCCTATCAAAGTGCGACAGCCAATGGTGTGGTGACAGTCCATCGCAGCCGGATCGCTGAGCTGCGGCTCGGTGACATTGTGCTCAGAGATCTGGATGCCAGTATTGTTCCCAATCTGGCAGGCGCAGAGATTTTGCTAGGAATGAGCGCATTAAACCATTTAGAATTTACTAAACAGCAGCAACAGCTGCGTCTGATCCAAAGATAAACTGGACTCAACGATAAGAATGTTATGCAAAGCACTGATACCGAATTAAGCCATCAGGAACGCCTGATGCAAGAAATACGTCGTGGCGTCAGTCACGCACTGGCAGAAGACTTAGGTTATTTACCGATCCAACAAGGCGACATTACGGCCTCATTAATTCCGCCAGAACAACAAGCGACGGCGACAGTCATCACACGGGAAGATTGCGTCGTCTGCGGCACCGCCTGGGTTGATGAAGTGTTCGCCCAGCTATCAGATCAGGCAGTGATCCAATGGTTTGTACAGGATGGCGACAAAGTGACTGCAAATACTGTGCTGTGCGAAATCAGTGGTCCAGCCCGCATCTTACTGACCGGCGAGCGCACAGCGCTGAATTTCCTGCAGACCTTAAGTGGTACTGCGACGACAACCGCGCGTTATGTCGCATTATTAAATGGCAGCAAAACCCGATTGCTGGATACCCGTAAAACCTTACCCGGCATGCGGCTGGCACAGAAATACGCCGTTAGCTGTGGTGGCGGAAAAAATCACCGCATTGGTCTGTACGATGCCTTCCTGATCAAAGAGAACCACATCGCCGCCGCCGGTTCTATCGCCAACGCCGTGCAAACTGCCCGGCAAAACTTCCCGGGCAAAACGGTCGAAGTCGAAGTGGAAGACTTAACCGAACTGGAGCAGGCTTTGGCAGCCGGTGCAGATATCATCATGCTGGATAACTTTCATATCGCCGACATTATGCAGGCAGTGGCGCTGAATCAGGGCAGAGCCAAGCTCGAAGTGTCCGGCAATGTGACGGCCGATTCGCTAAAAGCGCTGGCCAGTACCAATGTCGACTATATTTCCAGCGGTGCTTTGACTAAAAATGTGCAGGCGATCGATCTGTCCATGCGTTTACGGGTGCGCTAAATCGCATGCATTTGCGTTGAGGCAGAGCTTTTGCCGCCAATCCGAAGTGAATAGCCAGCAGATGCTGGCTTTTTTTTAGCCGCTTGAACCAAAAAAGCTGCGGCTGTCAAGTGCCCGGCACCGCGAATGTCTTAGCACAGAATTATCGCACTTTATTAACAAAAACTTATTTTCTTTATATTTCAACAAGTAATTTTGATTGGCCTGAATATTGCATTTTATTCAAAACTTAAACCAACCTGACAAAAACACCAATACCCAAATCAGGTAATCACGCAAAATATTATTTAATTTCATATCGTTACAGTGCGAAAAAATAAATAATTACAAAATCGAATTTTTTTCTTGCGTAACATTTAAATTTGTCCAGAATAGAAAACAGCCCCCCGGGTTCATTACTCACAAACGGAGATGTACTATGAAACGTAATCAAGGTTTCACCTTAATCGAATTAATGATCGTTGTTGCAATCATCGGTATTCTGGCAGCGGTCGCTCTGCCTGCATATCAAACATACACAGCAAAATCCAAGTTTTCTGAAGTTGTGAACTCAACTGCAGCACTGAAAACAGCGGTTGAATTATGTGCTCTGGATAAAGCGTCAGTGACAGGTTGCACAGACGGCGCAACAGGACCGGGTTATAGCATCGCAGCACTTGCTGCCTACGGCAAAGTAGCAAGCGTCACCACAACTAACGGCGTGATTACTGCAACAGCAGTCACTGGTCAGGGTTTAGCGGGTGAAACTTACATTCTGACACCTACCTTTGCAGCCGGCCAAACTAAATGGGCGTCAAGTGGTACCTGTTCAGCTGCTGGTTTCTGCTGATAGTTCTTTGTCTGAAAAGCCGCTTTATGCGGCTTTTTTTATTGCTGTTGGAATACACTCTGCTGAACTCGCAAAAATATGCCCCCTATCTGGTCTATCACCATAATTAAACTTGAATCAGCTACTTTTGTTGGCATAATCAGAGATATACTGATTTTTTGCTGTTTTGCAGGACCGTTTTTATGGCACTAAACCCACAATCCATTCTGCTGCGTCGACTGAGCCAGGCAGGTTTAGTGGATACCGGGTTGGCCCAACGTTTAATCGTCGAAAAATCCCATCAATACCAGAACGTCGCTGAACTTCTTATCGCCGAGAAACTGATTACTGCCAAATCTCTGGCCGAGAATGTCGCGTCTTTCACCATGCATAGCCTGATCGATCTGGATTTTTATGATCTGGAGTTTGTACCCGAACAGGAACGCAACGAAAAACTGATCCGCAAACATCAGGTGCTGCCACTTGGTAAACGCGGCCGGACTTTGTTTCTTGGCGTGGTTGACCCAACCGATATGCAGCCGGTCGAAGATTTTGAGTTCAGCACCGGTCTGCACGCTGAACTGATAGTAGTTGAATACGACAAACTGCTGAAGCTGATTGACCGGGTTTTTGACAGTAAAAATGCCGACAGCTTTATCGGTTCAGACTGGGATTTGTCAGCCTTAGGCGTCGGCGACAGTGACGATTTAGATGAAAAACCCGGCAGTGAAGCTGAAGATCAGCCGATCATCACTTTTATCAATAAAATGCTGCACGATGCTGTCCGCAGAGGGGCGTCGGATTTGCACTTTGAACCTTACGAAAAAAGCTATCGCATCCGCTTTCGCATTGACGGCATTTTGCATGAAGTTGCATCACCGCCAGTAGCGCTGGCGGGCCGGCTGTCCGCCCGGCTAAAGGTTATGTCTCGGCTCGATATCGCGGAAAAACGTGTACCGCAGGATGGCCGGATCAAGCTCAAACTGTCGCAGAAAAAATCCATCGACTTTCGCGTCAGCAGCTTACCCACGTTGTGGGGCGAAAAAATCGTAATGCGGATCCTCGATTCTGACAGCGCGATGCTGGGTATCGATATTCTCGGTTATGAAGAATCGCAAAAACAACTGTATCTGAGCGCGCTGGAACAACCCCAGGGCATGATCCTGGTCACAGGCCCGACCGGTAGCGGCAAAACAGTCTCGTTGTATACCGGTCTGAATATCTTGAATACCGAAGAGACCAATATCTCCACCGCAGAAGATCCGGTGGAAATTAACCTGGCCGGCATCAACCAGGTGCAGATGAACAACAAGGCCGGTCTGACCTTCCCTATCGCACTGAAAGCGTTTTTGCGGCAGGATCCGGACGTGATCATGGTTGGTGAGATCCGCGACCTCGAAACCGCTGAGATCGCCATTAAAGCCGCGCAAACCGGTCACTTAGTATTAAGCACGCTGCACACCAATTCTGCGCCCGAAACACTGACCCGTCTGTTAAATATGGGGGTGCCGGCTTACAACGTCGCAAGCTCGGTGTCGTTAATCATTGCGCAGCGGCTGGCGCGGCGCTTATGCAATCACTGTAAAAAGCCAGAGCTGTTACCAGAAGCCGAATTAATACGCCAGGGCTTTACTGCCGAGCAGTTACCCACGATGAAACTGTTTAAACCGGTCGGCTGTGAGTATTGCACCGGCGGTTATAAAGGCCGCGTAGGTATTTACGAGGTCATGCCAATTTCGACACTGATTGCCGAGAAAATTATGGCTGGTGAGAACTCGTTAGAAATCGCCAAACAGGCACAGCGCGAAGGTATCAATAATTTACGTCAGTCCGGTCTGGCAAAAGCAGCTGCAGGCATGACGAGTCTGGCGGAAATTAACCGGGTGACCAACGCCTGACCAGGCATGTAGACGTCAACAGGCTCAGCACAAGGAATTTTTATGGCGGCCGCTCCAAAAATAAAAGAGTTGGATAACTACGACTGGAAAGGCATCAACCGCCGTGGCAAAAAAACGCAGGGCGAGATTAAAGCCAGTTCCATCATGGAAGCCAAAGCTTTGTTGCGCCAGCAAGGCATTACGCCATCACTGGTGCGGAAACAGGCCAAATCCCTGTTTGGCGGCGACCCTAAAATTGTGCCAGCGGATATCGCCATTGTGACCCGGCAAATTGCCACGATGTTGCAAGCAGGTGTGCCATTAGTCCAGTCGATTGACTTGATCGCCACTGGCTCTGAGAAAAAAAACCTGCGTGTGTTGATGCAGAAAATATCGCTGAAAGTGCAAAGTGGTTTGCCACTCTCTGAAGTGCTGCGCGAACAACCCAAGTATTTTGACGAGCTGTATTGTGACCTGGTTAAATCC
>JAIXSW010000299.1 GCA_027484495.1 Gammaproteobacteria bacterium | reverse complement strand
CGTCCATCGCCGGTAAATCATCGTGGATCAGCGAGTAAGTGTGCAAACACTCGATGGCTGCTGCCGGGCCGTCCAGATCTGTCAGCTCGGCACCGAGCATCCGGCCTACGCTGTAGACCAGAAAAGGCCGCAATCGCTTACCGCCCAGTAGCAGGCTATATTGCATCGCATCCAGCAGCCGTGGGTCAGTAACGGTCAAGTCTGCTAACAACGTCGACATCATCTGACCAACACGTTGCTGGTCAGCGGCAAGGTTTTGCAACATCAGTTCAGACCCCGGAATCAGTCTGGAACGGCACTAAGGTCTCGCCCTGTGCCTGTTGCAATAACAGCTGAACTTTTTGCTCCGCTGTCTGTAATTGTTGTTGACTCAGGCGGGACAGAGTAATACCGCGCTCAAACCGGGCTAATGCCTGCTCAAGAGTCAGTTCACCTTGTTCTAATTGCTGGACGATTTCACTTAGTTCGCGCACATTGTCTTCGAACTGAGCAGTTTCTGCCTGCTTTTTGCTCATAGCGGTCCCCACCTTGATTTGTGCGCAAAGTTACCTCAGCCACCTGAGCTGGTCAATCAGAAAGGCCACTCTGGATGCTATTTTTGCCGGCTGACAGAAAAAAATTTAACATTCTCACTGGCTTGGTCGATAGATAGCGGTAAGCTAGCATGAGTACATCAGTTTGTTCTGTTTCAGCAGGAGATAAGAAGTGGATTTAGCAACCGTCATAGGACTGCTCGCGACATTAGGTGTGATGGTTTGGGCGATGTATTTAAGCGCGGCCGGCAATCTGATGTTGTATTACGACTTTATCTCGATTGTTATCGTCTTCGGTGGCAGTATCACTGTGGTGATTATGAAGTTTACGCTCGCGCAGCTTGCATCATCTTTCTCTGCCGCCGGCAAAGCATTTATGTTCAAATCACAATCGCCTGAAGAACTTATCGAAAGGTCAGTACAGTTGGCGGATACCGCCCGTAAAGGCGGTTTTCTGGCATTAGAAGAAGCAGAAATCAACAACCCATTTATGCAAAAAGGCATCAACATGTTGGTCGATGGCCATGATGCAGACGTGGTCCGTACCACACTGGAAAAAGACATTGATCTGACCTATGCCCGACATGAGGTTTATATCGGTCTGTGGAAGCAACTCGGCGATCTTGGGCCCGCCATGGGCATGATCGGCACGCTGGTGGGCCTAGTCGCGATGCTGGCGAATATGTCGGACCCTAAATCGATAGGCCCGGCCATGGCCGTAGCCTTATTGACCACTTTGTATGGTGCTCTGCAGGCCAACTGTTTATGTATGCCGATAGCGGACAAAATGATCGTCCGCAATAACGAAGAAAAAACCAATAACCAGCTGATTCTGGATGCCATCATGGGGATCCAGGATGGGCAGAATCCAAAAGTCATTGAAGGCGTATTACGCAACTACATGAAAGAGAAAAAACGCGCCGTTAAGACAGATGAGGTCTGAGTCAGATTATGGCTGAATGTCCGAAATGCCCACCCCCAGGTTTACCGGCGTATATGGGAACCTTTGCTGACCTGATGGCGCTGTTAATGTGCTTTTTTGTCTTGTTGCTATCTTTTTCCGAAATGGATGTGCAGAAATTCAAGCAAATTGCCGGTTCGATGGCCTTTGCTTTTGGTGTGCAGAATAAAATTGAAGTAAAGGATATTCCCAAAGGCACCAGCGTCATTGCAATGGAGTTTCGGCCTGGCCGGCCTGAGCCGACCCCGATAGACACCATCCAGCAGCAAACCATTGATATGACTCTGCAAACCATCGAATTTCAGGCTGGTAAGGAAGATTCGTCCGGTGGAGTCCAGGAACAACGCGGTGAGCAAACCGGTGGGGCATCAAATAACACTGATGCGCAATCTTCCGCCGCAACCGGTGAAAATGATGGGCAAGCACAAGAACAAACCAACGAACTGGCCAAAAAAGTCGCCGAACAGATGCAGGAGCAGATCCAGGACGGGGCAATTGAGCTGGAGTCTCTGGGTCAGCAAATCATAATCCGCATCAAAGAAAACGGTTCATTCCCGTCTGGTTCCACCTTCCTGCAGCCACGATTCAAACCAATTATTCAGCAGATTGGCGCCATATTGCGCGATATTCCGGGCGAAGTGACAGTCTCTGGTCATACCGATAACGATCAAGTGTCGGATGAATTGAATAGTAATAACTGGGAGTTATCGTCGAAGCGGGCAGTGTCTGTCGCCGTTGAATTGCTCAATGGCACCGGTATGGATAAAAACCGTTTGGTCGTGGTTGGTCACGCTGATACGAGGCCGTTGGTCGACAACGACACTGAGCAAAACCGCAAACGCAATCGTCGGGTAGAGATTTCGATTCTGCAAGGGAAAGCGAAAGAATCGGATCCGATCCAGTTAAAACAACCACCGGCACAGCCAACGCCGGTTAAACAGCCGTAAATTCGGCTGTCGCACTTCAGACTAGGGCGCTGTATAATCAGCGCCCGTTTTTTTGTCCGGTAGCCCCATGATTGAATTTATTGTCAAACTACATCCAGAGATCTCCATCAAGAGTAAGTCGGTGCGTAAACGCCAGACCATGTTGCTGGAACAAAACATCAAAACGATTTTGTTGCGGCTTGATCCCGCAGTCGAAGTGCAGAATTTGTATGATCATCTGACGGTGAGGCTGGACAAAGATGACGACACTTTACGTCAGCAAATGGCGGAGCATCTGCAGTGTATTCCGGGCATCGTACAATTTGCTGAAATGCAGTCGGCCGGCTTTGAATCTCTTCACCATATTTTTGAACAAGTACTGGCGTTATACCGTGACGAGCTTACCGGTAAAAGTTTTGTCGTGCGGGTGCGACGCAACGGCGATCATGAATTCAGTTCACTGGACGCGGAGCGCTACATAGGCGGCGGTCTGAATCAACATATTCCGACCGCGCGTGTCCAGCTGAAAAACCCGGATGTATCAGTACAGCTTGAGATCCGCCGCGACAAGCTGTTAATGAAAAAACGCATTTATCAGGGTATGGGTGGCTTTCCACTGCCAAGCCAGGGCGATGTGTTGTCATTGATTTCGGGTGGTTTTGATTCCGCAGTGGCTAGTTATCTGATGATCCGTAAGGGCCTGCGTACCCATTTTCTCTTTTTTAATCTGGGTGGTGCAGCCCATGAAACCGGTGTGCGCCAGATGGCATTTTATATTTGGCAAAAATACAGTTTGTCGCACAAGGTCAAGTTCGTATCAGTAGATTTTGCCCCTGTCGTCGATGAAATATTAGCCCGGATCCCGTCAGGCCTGATGGGCGTCGTGTTAAAACGCATGATGATGCGTGCCGCGGCAACTGTGGCTGAAAGCCTCAACGTCAAAGCGGTTGTCACTGGCGAAAGTATCGGCCAGGTTGCCAGCCAGACTATCGTGAACCTCAATGTCATCGACCGGGTCACTGAGACACTGATCCTGCGGCCGCTGATTTATCAGGATAAACAGGAAATTATTGATATCGCTCGCGCCATTGGTGTCGAAGATATGGCGAAGACGATGCCGGAATACTGTGGCGTGATCTCGCGTAGTCCAACCATCAATGCCGTCTTGGCGGATGTCAATGCAGCTGAGCACCACTTTGATTTCAGTATTCTGGAAAAGGTCAGTGCCGAGGCAAAAGTGTTGGATATCCGCACTGTCGAGTACCAGGCCGACCAGCAATTAACGACGGTGGCCACCGAATCTGTGTTACCGCCAGACGCTATTGTCTTGGATGTTCGCGCGCCGGATGAGACCGATCTGCATCCGTTACAGCTCGACAGTCATGCCGTGCAGGAACTGCCGTTTTTCCGTATCGCCAGTCAATTTGCCGCGCTGGATCAATCGAAACAATATTATCTGTATTGTGACCGCGGTGTAATGAGCCGGCTGCAGGCATTGCTGCTCAAAGAGCAGGGCTACCAGAATGTCGGTGTGTATAAAAAAGCCTGAATGAAAGTGGCCTGAAATGTCAGGCCGGCTTTACCGCGCGCAGTTGCTGATAGAGCTGCTGATGCGCCGGTATCGCGACTCCAGCTTCTGTAGCGGTTTTTAATAAAAAACCCGTAATAAATTCCAGTTCATCCGGGCGCTGCAGTGCCCGGTCTTGCTGCATGGACGAAAAATTACCGGCCGTATTTGTCGCGACGTCCAGCACCATCTGACACAGCGTCTGCGGATCAAACATCTGGCCTTTGGCCTGTGCCACCAGGCAGAATTCGTCGATCAACAAGTCGATTTGGCGCCGATATTGCGGTTGGGTCAGCTCGCCATTTTTGACCATCAGCAGCGCGGTCAGCGGATTAATCACCGCGTTAACCGCCAGTTTTTGCCACAGCACCGGCAGGATATCGGTCACGACCTGCAGAGGGCCTAACGCGGCAGCAAGCACCGCCGCGGGTGGTGATGAATGACAGGCTAATGCATTGATGGGGCCCAGCATGGTGCGACCGACCCCGGTATGCTGCAGTCGATGCGGTCCGGATTTTAATGCGCCATGGGTGGTACTGGCAAACCAGAGCTTTTGGCTGCTTTTCAGCTGCGACTGCGCCAGCTCCAACGTGCCCATACCATTGTGACACAGCACAATATCGGCATCGGGTGCACAGCTGGGCAACCATTGTTGCAACGCCTGCACTACGGAAAATGCTTTTACCGGCACCAGCAACAATGGCAATGGCCGCTGCGGCTGGCGGCAATTCAGCAGTAACGAATGGTCCTGTTGTTGTTGACGGAAATTCAGCACTAGTGTTGCCAGCTGTGGGTCCCGCGTCAGCAGGTGACATGGTAAGTGCCGCAGTGCCAGCTGACTGGCCGCTAACAGACCGACAGCACCTTGGCCGACTATGCCAATGGCAGGGTGTTGCTTTAACATGTTCATGCGGCCTGACGGACGAACCAATGCGCCGGTAAATATCGCACCAATACAGCTGCGAGCACGATACCGGCGACATCAGCCAACCAGTCCAGCGGATCACCCATCCGGCTGGTGAAAGTGGCCTGCGCTACTTCAATCAGCGCGCCGTAAACCGCGAGCAGCACAAAGGCGTGCAGAAAAGATCGGGCAAAAGCTTGTTTAAAGCTCAGCGTCAGGCCAAAGAACACCAACAGATGCATCACTTTGTCATTCGGCATCCAGTCAGACGGAATGCCACTGACATCCTTAAGAAAACCGTAGGTGGCCAGTGACAGCAGGGCGAAAAACAATGAGACGGCGAGCGGTTTTTGCAGTGGAAGCACGGAAAAACACCTGAAATGACACCAAGATACTCGGATTATACGGCGCGCAGCGTTATAATCGCCAGCCGTAAAATTTGGATTATCAGGAGCGCCACATGCCAACATTTGACATCGTTTCTAAAGCGGATCAGCAGGAAGTGCTGAACGCCGTGGACAACGCCAACCGGGAACTGGCTACCCGTTTTGATTTTCGCGGTGTCCAGGCTGAATTCAGCGTCAAAGAAACAACAGTGACGATGAAAGCGGAAGCCGAACCGCAGCTGACCCAGATGAAAGATCTGTTTTTTAATAAAGCCATCAAACGTGGTTTGGACATCCGGTCTTTTGAATCGGCAAAGGTCGAGTTTTCCGGCAAGACCTGTAGCCAACAGCTCACCGTGAAACAAGGTGTTGAAAAAGAGCTGGCGAAAAAAATCGTCAACCTGATTAAAGACAGCAAACTGAAAGTACAAGCGTCAATTCAAGGCGACGAAGTGCGGATCACCGGTAAAAAACGCGACGACCTGCAGGAAGCCATTGCCTTATTACGCGCAACTGATTTAGGTCAGCCGCTGCAATATCAGAATTTCCGCGACTAATCCGCTTTGCAGTGACAACCTGCTTTGCGTGGCAAAGCAGGTTGATTTTCAGCCAAATATCAGCAGCCGTCTGGATTGCTGAATTCATTGACATTCTCCGCCTCATCGCTAAACTGAGCGCGCATTTTCAGGTGCTGCGTTAGTTCGCAGTGAAACGGGAAGCTGGTGTCCGTCATTCTGACCCAATCCAGCGCTGCCCCCGCAACGGTAAATTTTGTGGTAACGCCTTCGTGCATGCGCGAATGGTAACGCCGCGCCACGCCACCACTGTCTTCGGATGGGAAGGGACGTGTCGCTGTCGGCCCCGACAACAGGATCAGCCCGGAGACCGGCCTGAAAATTTCATCAACCAACCACATGCGGCGGGCATGTGCAGTGGAGTCAACATGTCGAAATTTTCTTTACTGGCCCTTGCTGTGGCCAGCACCGGCGCTTTGGCGCAACCTGCAGAATCTAATCTTGAACATATCTCTATCTACGCCAGCCGGCAGGCCAAGCCGGTCAGTGATGTCAATGCCAGTGTAACCGTATTTACGCGGGCTGACATTGAACTATATCAGCCTAAAGACCTACCGGCGTTACTTCAGTTGCTACCCGGGGTGCAGCTGGCGCGTCAGGGCAGCCGCGGCCAGAACGTCAGCCTGTTTATTCGTGGCAGCAGTTCGAAACACAATCTGGTTTTGATTGATGGGATTCGGGTCGGTTCTGCGACCAGTGGCTATCAGGATTTGTCGCAATTGCCATTGGAACTGATAGAAAAAGTTGAATTAATTCGAGGGGCCCGTGCCGCATACTATGGCTCTGATGCCGTGGGGGGCGTTATTGCCATCACGACCCGCCAAAATGATACCACTCAGCTTTTGTTGCGTGGCGGCAGCAACGGACTGGCTGAATCGGCATTTCACACCGGCTATCGTCAGGACGACACCCGGTTTTTTGCGTCTGTTGGTTATAGCCGCGCGGACGGCATTCATGTGATGAAAGTCCCAACGGATTCAGACCCGGATCGGGACGGCTTTCGCAACCGATTCGTCCGGGCGGGCGCCAGCCAGCAGTTTAGTCAGGGCAAACTGGAGTTTAGTAGCCAGCTGACCCGGGGCGACGTCGAGTATGATGACGGTTCAATGCAATGGGGGCGTTATGCTGATCAAAGCAAAATTAAGTCTGACCTGTACCAATTATCCGGAGAGTTCCGCCAGCAAGCGGCGGATGTGGCGCTGACGCATCAGATGCGACTGGCGTATAACCTGGATGACAATCTGAATTATGGTAATGACCAGCTGCAACTCCCGTTTAAAACCACCCGTCAGGATGCTGAATATCAGTTATCAGCTGTTTTTCCATTTCAGTTAAGCCTGGTCAGTGGCATCAGTACCAGACAAGAAGCGGTGGACTTTAAGACACAAGACTTCTCAAGCTGGGAACCGCCGGTAAAACTAAACATCATTGATGAGTCTCGCCGCACCCAAAGTCTGTTTGTCGCAGCGCAGCAACAAATCGACGCGCTTACGTTGGATGGCGCGGTACGACGTGACCTGACCTTAGAGTATGGTGGCAGCAATACCTATCAATGGGGTATGACCTATCAATTGGCTGCACCATTACAACTGCGTTTTAGTCAGGGCAGTGCGTTTAAAGTACCAACTTTTAACGATTTGTATTATCCGCAGTACAGCAACCCTGAGTTACTACCGGAACAGTCATTATCGCGTGAAGCCGGCGTACGGTTGGACCTTGGCGGAACGCATCAGATCCGGCTGGATGCCGTTCACTTTGTCCGCGATATGACCAACATGATAGCGTCAGACAGCAAGTACATTCCGCAGAACCTGACGCAAGCCCGTCTACATGGCTTGGAATATAGTCTGAGTGGTCAGACAGGCCTGTTAGAGCACCAGTTAATTGCCACCTATACCCAAGGTGAATATGAACTGGGCAAGGCGGGTTTACCAAACATTCCAAAGCAAAAATACAATTACCTGGTCAGCCTGAGTCACGGTAACTGGCAGTTCAGTGGCAACTTGTTATACCGCGACCAGGTCACAAACAAACTGACCAATGTGCAGCTGATCCGCTCTGCTTTTGTCGCAGGTGCAGGAACTTCTTACAAATTTAATGAGCAGTGGCAACTGCGGTTAAATATTGAAAACCTGCTGGACCGGCAATACATCACAGAATCTGGTTTTAGTACCTACTACCAGCCAGGGCGTGAATTCAGTCTGACTTTGCAGTCTAATTGGTTCTGATTTGTTCTGTCATGTGCAGAAGATCAAAGTAAAAAAACCGCTGCGGCGGTTTTTTTTACTTTGATAAGCGCTCAATTTTTTTCTGACTCCATGCTGATGGTCGGTCAATTCCGCATTTTGTCCGTCTGTATCGTTTTTCGTCACTTGAACATTTATCCGGCCAACCTGCTCGGTACTATAAAGAGATGATGATTAACCAACTGATCCAATAGAAAAAAGGAGTTTTTATGAAGAACGGTTCAACAATGGGCTATGTGGTTACAGCCGTGATGATACTAGGGCACAGCTCGGCCGCTCATGCAGCTTACAACTTACCGGATTCTCCGTCTTGTAATGAGATCGCCAACGTCATCTCGCAGGCGTTAAGCGAGTGTGGTCATCCACATTCGATCCCGTTACTGGTGAGCCAAGGACAGTGCCATGTGACAAGACTTACCACACCCCTGGATTTCCCGGAACAGCTATACAGAGAATTAATGCCGGTGAACTTAAACATCATCGGCCATATTGAAACGAATTTTCGCGAAATGATTAGTCAGGAAATGTATAACATTCAGGCTGCCGAGGGCTTGGACAAAGTCGAACGGATCAGCGCTGAAATGTTAGGCGATCTGCGTTTTACCGTCGACGGTGTGATTGATACAAATGGAAATGTTGACGTGGTACTGGATGGCTTCTCGCTGGAGGCGGTGGGCAAAATGAGGCAATCCGTCGCGAAGATTTACATCAAAATGAAGTTTAACAACATCAGGATCCAGGGGACATACAATATTTACACGGGACAGCTATTAGCTGTGCCGGCAATGTCCGGGATGCAACCGGAAATATCCCATGAAGTCAGTGTACCTTTTGTGTTTAAAGTACTGCAAAAGCTTACACCGAAAATCCTGCTCAAACTGTCGGGTGAATTGGAGAATCTAGCCAACAAAATTGTACGGGCTGTGGGCGGTAAAATCACCGAAGACATACCTACGGTTGTTCAACATCAGGCTGCCATCAATCCTGCTGTACTACTGCCCGTTAAGAACTTGCAAAACGGACAACCCGGCGCTGCAATCCGCTATCAGTTAATCGGTAACAAAAACTCAGTGGTGCTGAATTATGGGGGCCAATCATTGCGATCACAAATGATGCCGGTGTGCCCTGGAACTCCACCAAAATACTAGTATTGACCTATCCGCACGGTTGGCATGGTGACTTCGGAAAAAGGTGGGATTGGGAGTCTAATCCCACTTTATCTTCTTTATCGCTACTTGGCGGCGGAGTAGCTGTCGTTTATCTGAAGTATCAAGGCAATGTCGTCAGCAGGGTTAAGCTGTCATTTTGACTTACTACTGAGCACAATGATGAACACACAAAAAACTACCAGCCCTCCGATGGCCGTTGCACTATTGGCATGCGGCTTGGTCATGCCATCGGCACAGGCGATCACCGTGCCTACCGACGAATCCTGTAATAAAGTCCGGCGCTATGTCGCGAGGCAGATGGAGGATTGTCAGCATGTGATCGAAAAACCGCTGATTATTTCCGGCGGGCAGTGTCATGCTGAGGGCGTCACGACGTTATCTGACTATCCGACATTGATGCACCGGGATTTTATGGCACTGGCGTCATTGCAAACCAGTTATATCGAAAACAACTATAAAGAAATGATCAGCCAGAGCATCTACGACATTCAGGCCAGTGAAGGCTTTGACCGGGTTAGCAGCATTAATGCTCATGTTCAGGGCGAAGTGCAGATGCAAGTTCAAGGGGTTGTAGCGACCGACGGGACTGTGCCGGTGTTGTTGCATGGCTTTGGTTTGCAGGGTATTGGTGAGCTGAAAAAATGGCCGGCGACAGTGCGGATTTTCCTGACACTGAGCAATGTGGAGATCCGGGGTCACTACAATGTGATTAGTGGACAGTTGCAAGCCATTCCTGACCTTTCCACAGCAGAGCCTCAAGTGTCAAATCAGGTCGATGTGCCCTTTATTTTTAAGTTACTGAATAAGCTGACACCAAACATTATCCGGAAGCTGCAGGCTGAGTTGGGCCGGTTTAGTCTGCGCTTATCTAAAGCGCTGGGGATTGACGACGAGCTGCCGGCGCGAATTATTTACAATGCCAACATCCAACCAGGAGTGCTGACACCGTTGCAGGGGCTGCAAGGGAAACAGCCCGGCGACAGTATTAATTTACTGATCAGCTTTAATCATCGTCAGCTGGAGTATAAAGATCCGAATGCCTATTTTGCCGCGACGCTGTTTCCGGGTTGTGTGTTTGAATCCGCCTGGGAATAACACTAAGTGTCACAGCAGTTCAGGGGTGCTATCGGTGTCGCGTAATGCTGCGGCAAAAGTCTGGTGGAACTTTGCCAGCTTTGGCGCAATCAGATAAGCGCAATAAGACTGCTGCGGGTTCTGGTTGAAATAATCCTGATGATAAGCTTCCGCCGGATAAAACGTACTGGCCCGGCTGATCGCGGTGACAATGGGCGCGCTGAAATCTGCTTGCGCTGTGCTGATAAATTGCCGGGCTGTCTCAAGCTGCGCTTCATCATGGGCGAAAATCTCGGAGCGGTACTGCGTACCGACATCATTGCCTTGCCGGTTTAACGTAGTCGGGTCATGTAAGTGGAAAAACATCTCGAGCAGCAATTCAAAACTGACCTGCGCCGGGTCGTAGCTCAGCTGAACCACTTCGGCATGACCGGTGGTGCCGGTGCAGACCGCGCGATAGTTGGCGTTTGCACTGGTACCACCCATATAACCACTGACCACTTGTGAAACGCCACGAACTTGCGCCAGCGCGGCTTCGATACACCAGAAACATCCGCCTGCAAAAGTTGCCAGTTGTGCCATGTTTAATCCCCGAACCAATCTGTTGAATGCCCGATAGCGTAGTCTAATACGTACCCGCAGGCCAACAGATGACAGAGATGGAGAAAAAAATGCGAGTTGCGATTATCGGCGCAGGGATGACCGGTGCCAGTGCGGCCCAACAGCTTCGCCAGAATGGTGCTGAGGTAGTGGTGTTTGACAAAGCCCGGGGCCCTGGTGGGCGCATGACGTCGAAACGGGTGGAGTCGACGGATGCGGCCCTGCCGTTTTACCCATTAGATTTTGGCGCGCAGTATTTTACCGCCCGCCATCCCCAGTTTGTAAAGGCATTGCAGGGCTGGTTGGCACAAGGCGTAGTGCAGCGTTGGGATTTTGATCCCTATGTCTGGCAGCATGGTTTGTTGTTGCCTTCTACTGACGGCCAGAGCCGTTATGTCAGCACGCCAACAATGCATCAGCTGGTGAAGACTCTGCTGGATGATACAACGCTGCATCTGAACTGCCGCATCACGGAATTGAGTTTCAGTCAAAGCAGCTTTAGTAGTCGGCACGGTGGCGAATGGACGTTAAGCTCGGCGGAAGGGGCCAGCTATCCGGGATTTGACGCTGTGATCCTGACCTGTCCGCCCGAGCAAAGCCGCCAGATGCTGGCGGAACATCCGCTGGCCTTGCAGATCCCGCCAGCTCTGTTATTGCCGTGTTGGGCGGTTTCACTGCAGCTGGACCGCGCGGTCGAGCATCCGGCGGATGGCATTTTTGTCAAAGAGGGACCGCTCAGCTGGTGTGCCCGGCAAAGTGCCAAACCTGGCAGAACCGGCATCACCGAACAATGGTTGTTGCATTTTAATGCCGCCACCAGTCTGCAGTTGCTGGAAGCCAGTCCAGAAGAATTGGTGGCATTAGCCCAGCTGGAATTCAGCCGCATCATCGGCCAAAAAGTCAGCGCCAGCCAGTCACTTTGCCATCGCTGGCTCTATGCCAGTTTTAATCCGGCGCAGCCGGCTCCCGGGGTGCTGACGGACAAAAGCCAACAGTTGGTGCTGGCCGGTGACTGGAGTCTGGGAGGGCGGATCGAAAATGCTTATTTGGCCGGTCGACAGGCCGCAGCATTTCTGCTGCCGGCGCCATCAAATGTGACTGACTTGTCAGCCGTGGGCATTGACTCTATGCTGGACAACGCCTGAATGGTAAGGCATTGACGATAAAGGAGTTAAGATGGGATTGTTCAGTGGATTGTTGGGGAACGCCGGTGCAATTGATGTCGCCGAAGTTGAAGCCGAACTGGCCAGCTTATTGGCTGAAGGCGAACAGCCAGAGCAAGCATTTAAGCTGCTGCGCGATATGATAGTGTTTACCAATAAACGGTTGATCCTGATTGATAAACAAGGCATTACCGGTTCAAAAAAAGAATACATGTCAGTGCCTTACCGCTCGATTGTGCGCTTCAGTGCTGAAACCAAAGGCCACTTTGATCTGGAATCAGAACTGGTGATTTGGCTCAGCAGCACAACGGAGCCATTGCGGAAAACCTTCAGCAAAGACGGCAATATCATTGCTGTGCAAAAAGCGCTGGCGACTTACGCCTGTCGCTAAAGTGTTGGCGTTTTATCGCGGCATAGGCTGCGGCGAGGCGCCAGGCTTATTCGCATAAAACTGCCGGCTGCGGTCTATCAGCTGGCAAAGTTCAGCCACGCCATCCAGGGTGCGAATGGTTGCCCGATGTAATAGGTCGGCATTGGGTTGCGCCCGTTGTTGCAGTTGTACGGCTTTGAGGCTGGCAAAACGTGTGGAGTAGTCCGTCAGGCGACGTGGTTCTGTACTTGATACCGGCTGTACAATCAAATCCGGTTGGCGTTGCAATAGCGCTTCAGCACTGACCTGCGGATAAGCTGCGGTGGCGTCGGCAAAGATATTTGCCGCACCACACAGCTGCAATGCCTGTGCAGGCCATGCTGCCGCGCCTATAGTCGACAGTGGCTCGTCCCATAATTCATAAAATACCCGCACGGTTTTTTTCTGCTGATATTGCTGGCGCAGTGCGGCGAGGCGAGATCTAACCAGCGAAGCCTGTTGCTTTGCTTGCGTTTGTTGACCGGTCAGGCTTCCGAGCCGTTCCAGATCAGTGGCAATATCATCCAGCGTTTTAGGCTCAAAGCCTGCCGTGCGGATGCCGAGCCGTTGTAATTGACTGATCTCAGCGGCCGGGCTGCCGCTTTGCCAAAACAGCACCAAATCAGGTTTGAGTGCCAGAATGCTTTCCAGTTGCAAGCCGGCATAATTGCCGACCCGGGGGATCGCAGCGGCCGCAAGTGGATAATCAGCATGTTCGACGGTGCCGACAATCATGCCACCAGCACCAATACTGTACAGCTGTTCGACCAGATGGGGCGCTAATACCACGAATCGCGGGCTCTGGGCGGCCAATAATGGCGATGTGCACAGTAGCAACAATAGTGCGCTGACCGCCCGGCGCATCACCAATCCACTCCCTGTTGCGCCCGAACTCCGGCGTCAAAGGCGTGTTTGATATTCTGCACTTCACTGACGGTATCGGCCAGTTCAAGCAAGGCGCGGTGGCAGCCCCGACCGGTGATCACCACGTGTTGGCTAGCTGGCCGGTTCTGCAACGCGGCTAACACGTCATCGAGCGCAATATAGTCATAGGCGACCATATAGGTCAGCTCATCAAGCAATACCAGATTGAGCGCCGGATCCTGTAAAAACTGTTTAGCCTGTTGCCAGACCTGTTGCGCCGCGGCGCTGTCGGTGTCGCGGTTTTGCGTATCCCAGGTAAAACCGGTGGCCATTACGGCAAACGGCACGCCATGTTGCTGCAGCAGGTTACGTTCACCGCAGTCCCAGCCACCTTTAATAAACTGCACAACGGCAGCTTTCTGACCATGACCGGTGGCACGCGCCACCACGCCAAAACCGGCGGTCGATTTGCCTTTGCCATTGCCGGTGATCACCAGCAATAAGCCTTTATCGATAGTGGCGCTGGCGATGCGGGCATCGACCTGTTCTTTCAGCTTTTGCTGGCGTTTCTGGTGACCGGTTTTTTCTTCCGGTACAGGCACTTTATTACTCATTTGGACTCCGGCGTCGGCTAATTAACAACAGAAAAAACGCACTGCCGCATAAGGCGGTCAGAATGCCAATGGGCAATTCTTGCGGTGCCAGCGCACTACGGGCGGCGGTATCAACCCAGATCAGAAAAATCGCGCCACCAAGCGCACTGCCGAATAACAGTGTCAGGATCTGGCCACCGAACAAAAGCCGGATCAGGTGTGGGATCATCAACCCGACAAAGCCAATGCCGCCACAATAAGCGACAACCACGGCGGTTAATAAAGCGCAGAGTAATAGCAATAGCAGGCGCCAGCGCGAAACCGCTACGCCGAGACTTTTTGCCATATCGTCCGACCAGGCCAGCGCCATCAGTTGGCGGCGGCCAAGACTACAGACGACTAAGGTCACTGCCAATGAAACTGCCAGTAACTGGACGGCCAGCCAGTCAGCGTGGCTGAGACTGCCCATTAACCAGAACATAATCCGGTTAGCGGCGAAGCTGTCGGCCTGATACAGCAATAGACTGGCTATTGCGCTGGCACAAAATGATACAGCAAGGCCAGTCAGCAATAACGTGCTGAGGGATTGCATGCCTTGCGTAGTGGCCCGCTGCGCCAGTGTCAGCACCAGCAAGATCGCAATCAGCGCACCGGCAAATGCTGCCGCCGGTAACGCCAGTGCCAGCGCCGGGAACAACAAACTACTGATGGTTGCGCCAAGTGCAGCACCGGACACCACGCCGAACAAATATGGATCGGCCAGCTCGTTGCGACTAAGCAGCTGCAGCAAAGCACCACACAGCGCCAGCGCGGCGCCGGCCAGTCCTGCCAGCAACACGCGGGGCAGGCGTAATTGCCAGAATATTTGCTGCGGCAGGGGGTCAGTCGCCTGACCGGTGAGCAAAGACCAGAGCGGTAAATCGACCACGCCAATTTGCAGAGCCGTCAGCACACTGACAGCCAATGCCCCCGCTAAAAGTAACAACTGCAACACACGTTGGCGGGTCATCGGCACTCCGGGGCAAAGGTTACACGGCAGTGCTGTCCAAACGGGCTAGTATCCACCAGACAAGGCCGGCCATATACCTGTTCGAGCAGTTGAGGCTGCAGCACCTGTGCCGGAGTACCAGCCGCCAGCAGCTCTCCATGCTGTAACATCAGTAATTCGTCGCAATAGGCGGCGGCCAGATTAATGTCATGAAAACTGGCCAGCACCGTCAGGCCACTGCAGCGCAGAGTCGCCAGCAACTGATGCTGATAGCGGATATCCAGATGATTGACCGGTTCATCAAGTAACAAGATGCAGGCCTGCTGCACCAGAACCCGGGCCAGGTGGGCGCGTTGTTGTTCACCGCCGGATAAGTGGCGCAGCAAGGCCGATGCTTTGTCGGCTAGGCCAACCTGACTGAGGGCGGCTTCCATCGCGGCTTTGTCTGCACGGCTATCTGCTTGCCACAAGGCTTTATGCGGCATCAAGCCCAATTGCAGCAGCTGCTGCACTGTCATATCGGTGGGCGGTTGCTGCTGGCTTAAATAGGCTAACTGGCGGGCGCGGGCGCGCGGTTCGAGTTGTTGCAGTGGCTGTTGCTGCAATAACACCTGACCTTGATCGGGGGATCTCAGTGCGGCCAACACTTGTAATAAAGTCGATTTGCCGGCGCCGTTTGCGCCGAGTAATCCATAGATTTTGCCAGCTTCCAGGGCAAAACTCAGTGGCCCAAGCACGAATCCGCCGGGGAGTTGCAGTTGGACCTTTTGGCATTGCAGTAACACCGACGTGTCAGTCATTGAATGCTGCACCGAAAAGAAAGGCTGTGGCAAAGCCAGAAAAATAATGCGCTGATAGTAACAAATATTCAACGCAAGGCCCAGCCCGCCGAACGAGCGACGGGCTGGGTAATGCGCAGGATCAGTCTTTAGGTGTATCCAGCGCGTCCAGCGCTTTGGCGATATCCTGTGGCGAGCCGGTGTTGCGCGCCAGCGCGACATAAGCTACTGGCACGATGTACATGGTCAGTAGTGTGGCAAAACCAACCCCGGCGCAAATCACCATCCCAATCACCATCCGGCTTTCCGAGCCAGGTCCTGAGGTGATAATCAACGGAATACTGCTCATCACAGTGGTAAAGGCTGTCATCGTGATAGGCCGCAGACGCTGGACAGCCGCCTGATGGATTGCCGAAGTGAATTCGACACCGGCATCCCGCAGCTGATTGGCAAACTCAACAATCAGAATACCGTTTTTCGCTACCAGCCCGATGATCATCACCAGCCCGATTTGGCTATAGATATTCAACGTCATATCAGCCAAATACAGACCGCCGAGCGCACCGGCCATGCCCAGCGGCACTGTCAGCATAATGACAAACGGATGAATAAAACTCTCAAACTGCGCAGCCATCACCAGATAAGTGAT
>JAIXSW010000059.1 GCA_027484495.1 Gammaproteobacteria bacterium | reverse complement strand
CCACAATTTACCTGTCAGGCGCTCAGCCATGCGATCTGGCTGGGGCTTGGCCTGATTGCTGCGCCTGCGCTGGCACAGCAAACGCCGACACCACAAACAGAGCCTGCCGCTGACACCGCAGCAAAAACGGCCAACAGTAAAACCGGCAAAGCCGAAGAGATTGAAGTGATTGAAGTCTCGGGCTTTCGCGGCAGCTTAAACGTCGCTTTAGCCGCCAAACGCGAAGCCGTCGGTAGTAAAGAAACCATTCTGGCCGAAGACTTAGGCAAGTTTCCGGACTTAAACATTGCCGACAGCTTAGCGCGGGTACCGGGCATTGCGATTGAGCAAGATGCCGGTGAAGGCCGTCAAATCAGCTTGCGTGGTCTTGGTGCCACATTTGTCAAAACCACCATTAACGGCATGGAATCGGCGTCGGCAGGTGCTGCCACCGATGCGTCAGGCGGCGCCAATAAAAGCCGGGCCTTTGATTTTAACGTGTTTGCCTCAGAGTTATTCACGCAGATTGATGTGAACAAAACCGCTGCAGCTGAGCTTGAAGACGGCGGCATTTCCGGCAACGTCAATTTACAAACTGCCCGGCCTTTTCAGTATCAGGACGACAAGTTCGCCTACAACCTGAATGCGCGTTACAACGACGTCGCATCTGAAGTCACGCCGCGTACCTCGCTGATGTTCAGCAAAAACTGGGACAATACTTTTGGCCTGTTGTTATCCGCCGCTTACTCGGAAGGTCTGGTGCAAAGTGAAGGC
Source organism: Gammaproteobacteria bacterium (assembly GCA_027484495.1). Taxonomy (GTDB): domain Bacteria; phylum Pseudomonadota; class Gammaproteobacteria; order Enterobacterales; family Alteromonadaceae; genus Pararheinheimera. Next base: position 6,629 of record JAIXSW010000059.1, on the reverse strand, counting down.
GCCACCACAGTGCGCTGGAGCGTGAACAATCCATCATGGAAAACCGGCAACGCCGCCAACAAACTGACCGCCGCGCCGGTCACGCAGTTAGATCCGAAAGGCGTTTATACCAACGCCAATATGGAAGGGCTGTGGATCCCGCGTATTCCGCGTTATTCGATTTTCAACAAGCAGCAGGACCGGTTGGGCTTAACGGCGGCGGCGCAATATCGGCCACACGACAATCTGTTGCTGAATTTTGATCTGTTGCACGCCAAGCTCGACAGCACCATGGATGAGTTCCAGTACTCTGCGTTGCTGCGCGGGAACGTCTCGAGTAAAACCAAAATCTTTGCCGAAAACCTGGTCACAGACGCCAACAACACTGTTGTTGCCGGCACTTTATCCGGCGTGCCGATCCGCTCCGAAGCGCGGCAGGACGTGTCGACTTCAGATTTTAATCAGGCCACTTTTTCCGGTGACTGGCAGATCAGCGATGCTTTGCAGATGACTTTCCTTGCCGGCATCGGCAAATCTGATTTGGACATCCCGTATCAGCGCACATTTGCGCTTGATGCGAATAACTCTACCTTTGCTTATAGCTATGACAGCAGCATCGACCCTGTCAGCCTGATGGGTACCAAAGGCACCGGGTTTGCTAGCGGCACGATGAATATGGACATCCCGGCTTTTGCTTTTGCGCCGGGTCAAGCCTTTGGCAAAACTTATACGCAGGCCGAATTACAGGCGCTGATGCAAAATCCGGATTTATACAAAGTGGGCCTGGTTCGCAACAGAAACCAGCAAATTAACAGCGAAAACACCAATTTTAGCGTCAATTTTAAGTATGAACTGAATGACGAACTGACGCTGAAATGGGGTCTGAATCAACGCGAATTCACCACTTACAACGCGCAATATGACAATGCCTGGAAAGTGCTGAATACCACCACCAACAAAACCAGCGGCGATGCGGCTGAGTCACTGGTGTTGGGTTTACCGGCCGCACGGATCGCAGGTAGTTTATATGGCATTTCGCTCGATGCAGCAGGTCAGCATTTTGGTAAAGCCGCTGATGTGCCGGGCAATTCCACGTTAACTGCAGGCAGCTGGCTGACCACCGACTACCAAAAAGTGATGGCGGCGTTTTCCGGTGAAAGCTTTTTTCAGGCTAAGCAGCGTTACAACGCGACCTATGACATCGAAGAGCAAGTGACAGGCGCTTTTGTCCAGCTTGATTTCCGCTATGAACTGGGCGGGCGCGAACTGCGCGGTAATGTTGGTGGCCGTTACATCGATAACACCAATACTTCCGGCATTGTGAATCTGGACCATATTTACGCCGACGGTTACACCGCCGGGCGCGGGGAAGGCGCAGCTTTAGCCGACGGACATGGCTGGCGTTACACCGAAAGTAATGGCAAAGATTTCCTGCCCAGTTTAAACCTGGCCTATGACCTCAGCGAAACACTGGTCGGTCGTTTGAGTTTATCGCGCGCAATTACCCGGCCGGCCATTGCTGATTTAGCCTCGGCGATCAAAGTGAACACGCCGGACGATAAAGACCCGACCGCGACTATTGAAATGGGCGCTGGCCCGACGCTGCGGCCTTATGAATCCGATCAGGTCGATCTGGCACTGGAATGGTATTTTGATGAAGAAGCGTTGCTGGCGCTGTCGGTGTTTTACAAAGACATCACCGGTCTTAGTAAAGGTTCACGCCAGGAAGTGCTAGATGCCGATCAGTTGAAAAACCTCGGTATCGACTTAGGCGCGCGCGACCCGGCCACTGTAACCTGGGATGTGACGCAGCTGCTGAATACACCGGCCGAAGGCGTGCGCGGCGTGGAACTGATTTATCAACAGCCGTTTAGCTTCCTGCCGGAGCCATGGAACCGCTTTGGCGTGACGTCGAACCTGACCTGGATTGATTATGAGCGGGACATTGCCGACCCGATGAGCAAAACCGTGATCAGTTTACTGGCGGAAGAAACGTCGCGACTGAACTACAACTGGACGCTGTACTACGAGCACAATGATTTCAGTGCGCGGCTGTCGTATAACTTCCGTGAACGTTATATCAAAGAGTATCTGGATAAATACAAAGACGAAGGCAACTGGGGCCGTGGTTATGAAGACAAAGGTCAGCTGAATCTTTCGTCGCGCTACAAAATCAACGACAACCTGTCGGTGAGCTTTGAAGCCATCAACTTAACCAATGCGGCGACTGAGCAATGGAGCGATGTGTATACGTCCAGACCGGTGGAATATCTGCTCACCGGCCGGCAGTATCTGGTCGGGATCCGGGGGAATTTCTGATGGTTAAAGCGGTGCTGGGAGCCAAGGAACTGAGCAGGTTAATGCCCAAAAAATGGCTGCCTCATCTGTTGACTGGCCTGGTGCTGGCTGTATTCGCTGTGCAGACGCGCCCTGCGTCTGCCGGCGAGACGGATCTGTGGCAACAGCCGGGAGCGCTGTCAGCGGACTGGCAGGCGTATCAGCAACAGTCTGCCGCCGATGCGGCCAGCTTGCAGCAACAGTTGCAGGCCGAATTGGCCGCGGCAAAACTGACGGTGCCATTGCCGGCACTGAAGGCAAAAAACTTTGGCCTTGATGGCATCGACAACCCGGCAGCGCTAAATGCGGTGCTGAGCTATCAGACCGTGCTGGGCGGCTGGAGCAAACGCACCGATATGCAGCAAGTGCGCAAGCCCGGCCAGCTGGCGGGGTCCGAGCCGGCCTATATTCCGACCTTCGACAATGGCGCCACCAGCACCCAAATGCGCTGGCTGGCGGCTTATCATCCGAAGGCATCTGTAGCGGAGCAAACAAAGATCCACACGGCGCTGACGCAGGCGGTGCAGTTTGTGCTGCGGGCGCAATATCCAAATGGCGGCTTTCCACAGTCTTATCCGCTACGCGGCAGTTACCACGACGCGGTCACGCTGAACGACAACGTGATGACGGACTTGCTGAACCTGCTGTGGGATATTGCCAATCAGTCTGATTATCAATGGCTGCCTGCCGAGTTGCGCACGAGCGCGCAGGCTGGGTTTGATAAAGGCGTGCACTGGCTGGTGCAAGCGCAGGTAGTGGTCGATGGCAAACGCACCGTCTGGACGGCGCAGCATCATCCGCTGACTGGCGCACCGGTGGCGGCGCGCAAGTTTGAACAAATCAGTCTGGTCAGCAGCGAAAGCGCTGCCGTGTTGCAGTTGCTGCTGGATAAAGCGTTGGCTAAAGCACGGGAGCAAAAGCCGAGCAGTCCGGGTGTTTTGCCGGCGCTATGCAGCGGTATCGCCTGGCTGCAACAGCATCAGATCCGCGACAAAGTCTGGCAACGACATGACACAGGCTCTGCTTTGGTTGAGAAAAAAGGCGCACAGCTGTGGGCGCGGTTTTATAGCCTGCCGCAGCAACAACCAGTGTTTTTTGACCGCGACGGTCAGGTGTACAGTGACGTGGATCAGCTGTCACTGGAACGCCAGCAAGGCTATGGCTGGTATCAAACCAATGCGAAGGGCGTGCTGAAAGCCTGGCGGAAAAGGCCGGAACTGGCTGCGCAGTGTGCGCAGATTGGAGGCAAATAAGATGAAGCTGTATTTATCAGGCTTCATCGCCTGTCTCGCACTGCCGTTGCTGGCAGTCGCTACGCCGCAGCCGCTGGGCGTTAATCCGCTGCCGCTAGGCGCTGGCGTGCGCACTGCCGATCCATCGGCGCATGTCTGGCCGGACGGTCAGTTATGGCTGTATACCTCACATGATCAGGAATGCCAGCAGGATTTTCACATGAAAGACTGGCTGGTGTTTTCCACTAAAGATCTGAAAAGCTGGACCTCACATGGCGTGGCTTTAGCGGTAGACCAGCTCAGCTGGGCCGATGACTACGCTTGGGCGCCAGATGCCGCCTATCGCAATGGCAAATACTATCTCATTTTCCCGGCCGGTACCGGCGTGAAAAACCGCCAAGACCCAAGCAAGAGCACCAAGTGGATGGGGATTGGCGTGGCGGTCAGTGATAAACCACAAGGCCCGTTTAAAGATGCGATTGGTGGCCCGCTGTGGCGCACGCCATATGCCAATGATCCAGCGTTGTTTATTGATGATGACGGCACGCCCTGGCTGTATTTCCACGGCAAAGACTTTGATTATTATGTGGTAAAACTCAATGACGACCTGACCGCGGTCGCCGGTGATTTTATCAAAATGGACATGGGCGGCTTTGAACCGAAAATGGAAGGGCCCTGGGTGTTTAAACGCAACGGCCTGTATTACTTCACCATGCCGGAGCAGAACCGCGACCTGGCTTATTACACGGCCACGTCACCAACCGGGCCTTGGCAGTATCGTGTGATTTTTATGCCGCGCGATGGTGAGCAGAATAATCATCACTCCATCGTGCAGTATCAGGGGCAGTGGCTGCTGTTTTATCACCGCTGGCTGGAAACCCCGGGCTGCGAGCGCAAACAGCGCCATGTCGCGGCTGAAGTGCTGACATTTGCTACCGACGGTAGCATCCTGCCGGTGCAGCGTAGCCAGATTAGCAGCACCAGCCGCCAGACTGCAGAGGCAAAATCCAACTAAATTCAGCGGTCCGGCAGAAAAGCCGGGCTGTTTTGGCTATGCTGAGGCAAAAGGACTCTGTGGAAAGTACCGGATGCTGCCATCAATGCTTGCCTTGACCGCAGTACGCCATTGGCGGACTGCTTGTTTGATTTTATTGATGTTTGTCTTATCTCCTGTGTCAGCGCAAGCGTTATGGCCGGCCAAAGTTATTGCTGATGGCCAGCCGAAGGACTACCAACCGGTGGCTAAAGCCGCCAAACAATGGCGCATCTGTGCATTGTTGCCGCATGGCAAAGATCATTACTGGTGGGGCGTGGCCTGGGGTCTGTCTGAGCAGGCCGCGGCCAGCGGCGTTGAGTTGGGGATTTATGAAGCCGGCGGCTATGAATTTGGCTGGAAGCAGCTGCAGCAACTGCAGCAATGCCGGCAAAAACAAGCAGATGCCTACATCATTGCCGCTATTCATGCGACCGGGCTCAACGCAGAAATCAAACAACTGGCTGACGAAGGCAAGCCAGTCATCGATCTGATTAACGGCATTGATAGCCCTGATGTCAGTGCGCATTCGGCCGTGTCGTTTGCCGAGATGGCGCATTTGTCATTGCAGTTTATCCTGCAACACAACGGCAGTGGCAGCCGGATTGGCTGGTTGCCCGGACCGCGTGGCGCCGGCTGGGTACAGGACGCAGAATCCGCCGTGCAGCAACTGAAACAGCAGCATAAGTTGCAGTGGTTTCCCGGCGGCTATGGCCCACCTGATGCTTTTCATCAAACCAGTCTGGCGCGCGCACTCATTGAGCAGCACCCGCAGTTAGACTGGGTATTGGCCAATGCAGTGGCGATCCGCGCACTGGCGCAACTACAGGCCAGGGCGAAAGGCTCAGTGCCGCAGCTGGTGGCTTATTACAGCAATCCTGATGTCGTAGACTTGTTACGGGAAGGCCGGATCGCGGCAGCAGCGACAGATTCACCGGTGTTGCAGGCGCGGATCGCGGTTGATCTGGCGATCCGGCTGTTGCAACAACAGCGGGTGCCAAAACACATCGGTCCCCGGATCCAAATCCTGACACCGGACAATTTGTCGCAGTACAATTTGCAGCAGCTGTTACCGCCGGATGAACAATGGATTATCCGGCGGGAATTACTGCATAAAGAAACGAGGGGGCGCCCCTGAAAGAAGCGTTCAGGATCGACGAAATTATCCTTGTATCGCTGCACACTTTCGATATATTAGTTCCTGATAAAGTAACGTGGGTACAGGGATGACGACGTTCAAAAGTGGTTTGGTTGTGTTGCTAATGTGGTTATATGCCGGTCAAACGATGGCAATCGACTGGTATGTGCGGGACTGGCCGCCGTTTAATATGCAACAAGGCCCTGATGCCGGGCAGGGGTCTTATGACCTGATGTTAGGGCAACTCGTAGCTGCTTTACCGCAGTATCAACACCGTCAGTTTTTTGCCACGCTGATTAAACGTCAGCAGCTGATGCAGCAAGACGTACCGCATTGTTTATTTGGTGTGCTGAAATCGAAAGAGCGGCAGGAAAAAATGCTGTTTTCAGACATCGCCTTTTATTCACCCGCCCTGCGTTTAGTGGCGTTGGCCGATCATCCGTTGTGGCAGGCCAATAATACCGGCGCCGCTATTGAATTATCGACGCTGTTACAGCAGCCCTGGACCGGTATGGTTGAATATAAAAGACTATACCCGGCACATATCCAGCAATTCACCGGCAAGTTATTACAAGTCTCCGATAGCTCTACCGATCTGGTCGCCATGCTAAAAGCGGGTCGGGCAGATTATGTGGTGGAATATCCGGATCGGATACATTGGTTAGCCGGCCATCATCCAACCTTGTCATTACGTTATGCCCGAGTCGCTGGCGAAGCACCGGTGGTACCGGTCTATGTTGCGTGCCAGAAATCAGCGCAGGCAGCTGAACATATCGCCGCTATCAATATCGCGTTGCAGCAGTTGCGGCGTAGCGCCGCTTATCAACAAGCCTCGCTGTACCAATTACGCGATTTGTCGCGGCAGGAATTACAAGCGCAGATTGCCCGGGATCCGCTGTTCCAAATGCCT
>JAIXSW010000588.1 GCA_027484495.1 Gammaproteobacteria bacterium | reverse complement strand
GCAAGCTGGAAGTGACGGCGATCCCGGTCGATGCCAGTCAGCTGCTGCGCGCCTGTGCGCAGAATCTGCAAGGGTATGCCCAGGAGTTTGGCTCCAAGATCCTGTTTAACGATCAGGCGCCGCATGCGGTGGTGAATCTGGATCCGGATCGGCTGCAACAAGTGATCGCCAATCTGCTGTCGAACGCGGTGAAGTTTTCGCCGCAGCACAGCGTTGTGATGATGTGGGCGCGCTGCGAGGACCATCAGCTGATCATCGGCGTGCAGGACCAGGGCCATGGCATTCCGGCCGCGCAACAGAGTAAAATTTTTGAGCCATTCGTTCAGCTGGAGCAGCAAGCTGATCAAAGCCATCCCGGCACCGGTCTTGGGTTGTCGATCAGCAAAAAACTGGTGGAATATATGGGCGGGCAGATTAGTTTCAGCAGTCAGGAAGGCCTCGGCACCACCTTTGAATTGAGGTTTGCTTTGCTGGTCAATCCCTAACAGCCGCCGATGAATATTCGGCTCAGAAACCAAACAAATCCGGTGTCGACGGCGGTTGATCGGCTTCGAGGCTGGCGTCAGGTTTACCGGCCAGACGGGCGGCATCGCGGCGGGCGCGGCGTTGCTCCAGTAGTTTCAGGATGCGGGCGCGTTCGGCCGCCGGTTTCTGATGCCAGTTAAAGCGTTCATCACGCGAGCGCAGACACCCCATGCAATAACCGCGGTTATTGCTCTGGCACACCCCGATACAGGGGTTGGGTAAGTCAAACAGCTCGAGTTGGTCCATAGCACCTGATGTGGTGGCAGCGCCGGCCTGAATCGCGGATCCATTGAGTCTACCCAATCTGCCGCCACACTGCCAAGCCGCTAAGCTTGTTGATTCTGTCGCCAAGCCCTGTACAAATGTTAATCCATGGCCGTTTTGACGGCTGATTTCGCCAAAACGGAAAATAACTGTTGACTTAGGCCATGCAGACGGCTATTTCTAATAGCGTTTCGCTATGACCAAGTTGTCATCGCCATTTTCAGACATATAACCAACAGAGTTATTGCTACAAACATTATGCGTAAAACAACCATCCTGAACATTATTGTGGTCCTCGTAAACGTGGTGATTATTAGTCGCCGCGGGGGCTGCTGTTTGGGACTGAGACCGTAAAATAATCAGATTCCAACAAAACCCCCGCACCGCAAGGTCCGGGGGTTTTGTACTTTCTGGGCCTGTGAAAAACATGCAGGCGGCGGGAATTGGCGGATTAGCAAAGCGACGATAGCCGGCACGGGCCGGACAGACAGAGGATACGGGTATGACAGGCGCAGAATTGGTAGTGAAATTATTAACAGAGCACGGTGTACATTCCGTGTTCGGTTATCCGGGCGGGGCTATTATGCCGATCTACGACGCGCTCTACCAAAGCCCGGTCAAACACTACCTGTGCCGTCACGAGCAAGGCGGCGGTTTCAGCGCCATCGGTTACGCCCGCGCCAGCGGTCAAACCGGCGTTTGCCTGGCCACTTCCGGCCCTGGTGCGACCAACCTGATCACTGCCTTAGCCGATGCGCTGCTGGATTCTGTACCTGTGGTAGCCATCACCGGCCAGGTGTCACAAGCGGTCGCCGGCACTGATGCCTTTCAGGAAGTCGACGTATTGGGCCTGAGCCTGACCTGCACCAAACACAGTTTTTATGTACGTGATGTCGCCGATTTAGCGGCGACTTTGCGCGAAGCTTTTTTATTAGCCCAAAGCGGCCGGCCTGGCCCGGTGCTGGTTGATATCCCAAAAGACGTGCAGTTGGCGCCAGTGGATTATCAGCCGCTGCATTTGACCACAGCGACTGCTGCGCCAGATTGCTCCGGCCTGGCCACACAAATCGCTGCGGCCCGCACGCTGTTACAGCAAGCGCAAAAACCGATGGCTTACATCGGCGGCGGCGTGCATATGGCCGATGCGCTGCCGGAACTGAATGCCTTTTTAACCGCCACCGGCATGCCGTCGGTCACCACATTAAAAGCCATGGGATCGGTAGAAAAAGCCAATCCGTTGTATTTAGGCATGCTCGGCATGCACGGTACGCAGGCGGCCAATATCGCCGTGCAACAAACCGATCTGCTGGTCTGTTTGGGCGCGCGTTTTGATGACCGGGTCACCGGCAACCTGAAGAAATTTGCGCCGGAAGCCAAGGTGATCCATATCGATATCGACCCGGCAGAAATCAACAAGTTACGTGCTGCTGATGTCGCCATGTTAGGTGATTTAAAAGCGCTTTTGCCTGTTATGGCAGTAGCCGGCGATTACAGCGCATGGCAAGCGCACTGCAGCGCGCTGAAGCAACAACACGGCTGGCGTTACGACCATCCGGGCGAGCGGATCTTCGCGCCGTTACTGTTAAAACAGCTCAGCGAACGGATGCCGGACAATTCCGTGGTCAGCTGCGACGTTGGCCAGCACCAGATGTGGGTGGCGCAGCATATGCGCTTTAACTCGCCACGCAATCATTTATCCAGCGGCGGTTTGGGCACTATGGGCTTTGGCCTGCCGGCGGCGATTGGCGCGAAAATTTCGCGGCCACAGGACACCAGCGTGCTGGTGACCGGCGACGGCTCTTTTATGATGAACGTGCAGGAACTGGCGACCATTAAACGCTTCCGCCTGCCGGTCAAAATCGTTGTGATCGACAACCAGCGCCTTGGCATGGTGAAACAATGGCAACAGCTGTTTTTCGCCGGCCGTTATAGCGAAACGGATTTATCCGACAACCCGGATTTTGTCTCTTTAGCCGCTGCTTTTGCCATTCCCGGCCATAGCATCAGCCACAAAGACGAAGTGGAATCGGCCTTAGACGCCATGTTCAGCTGGCCAGGCCCTTATTTGTTACACGTACGCATCGACGAAACGGACAACGTCTGGCCATTAGTACCGCCAGGTGCCGCCAACCACGACATGATGACCGACTTACCCCAGTGGGAGGAATAACCATGAGCAACGCAGCCAAAAGCCATCAGCATACTTTGACGATCCACACCCGGCACGAAGCCGTCGCGATTGAGCGTTTATTGCAAGTCACGCGCTACCGCGGTTTTACTTTAGCCGGGCTTGAATTAAAGCCGCTGGCTGATTTGACTGGTTTACTGATAACCTTAAGCGTGGTCAGCGATAAGCCGATCAGCCTGCTGGTCAATCAGCTGAATAAACTGTACGACGTGCTGGATTTGGAGCTGCATCAGGCCGAAGCCGGTGCGCTGCGGGCGTGAAGAACAAGGCGATATCGTTGTGCTGGACTCTGGCGAAACATTCCGCAGACACGCCGTGAATACATCCCTGTAGGCTCCTCTGCGGCGTCCCTGCCGCAGAGGGTCTGCTCCATGTGTTCACCAGAGCCCAGTGAAGCAACGTGACAGCAGCAAGTATTAAATAGACGGTGCCGGACCGAAATCCGGCAATAAAAAAGCACGGGCATCCAATAACCGCCCGGCATGATCACTGCCTCAGGCAGTGACGTTACAACCAAGTGGCCCTGAACCCAAAACCCGATGCTGGCGCATTCATCTTTCTAAACGCCGCATCACTCAATTTGTAAATGCAGGAGTAAATTGCATGCCTAAATTACGTTCAGCCACGACCACCGAAGGCCGCAATATGGCGGGTGCCCGTGCCTTGTGGCGCGCTACTGGTGTGAAAGACACCGACTTTGGTAAGCCGATCATCGCCGTGGTGAACTCGTTCACCGAATTCGTGCCGGGCCATGTGCACCTGCGCGACCTCGGGAAACTGGTGGCAGAAGCCATTGAAGCCGCTGGTGGTATCGCCAAAGAATTCAACACCATCGCCATCGACGACGGCATCGCCATGGGCCACGGCGGCATGCTGTACAGCCTGCCGTCGCGCGAAATCATCGCCGACTCAGTCGAATACGTCGTCAACGGTCACTGCGCCGATGCAATGGTTTGTATCTCTAACTGCGACAAAATCACGCCGGGCATGCTGATGGCCGCGCTGCGCCTGAATATTCCGGCAATTTTTGTCTCCGGTGGCCCAATGGAAGCCGGTAAAACCAAGCTGTCCGACCAAATCATCAAACTCGATTTAGTTGATGCGATGGTGTCCGCCGCCAACCCGAATGTGTCAGACGAAGACAGCGAAAAAATCGAGCGTAGCGCCTGCCCGACTTGTGGTTCCTGCTCGGGCATGTTCACGGCTAACTCGATGAACTGTCTGGTCGAAGCCTTAGGTTTAGGCCAGCCGGGCAATGGTAGTTTACTGGCCACCCACGCCGACCGCCGCGAGCTGTTTATCAGCGCCGGTACGCGCATTATGGACCTGACGCGCCGCTGGTATCAGCAGGATGATGTGAGCGCACTGCCGCGTTCTATCGCCAATAAAACCGCCTTTGAAAACGCCATGATGCTGGATATCGCGATGGGCGGTTGCACCAACACAGTGCTGCATTTACTGGCTGCCGCCATTGAAGCCGAAGTCGATTTTGGCATGGCCGATATCGACCGGCTGTCGCGCATCGTGCCGCATTTATCCAAAGTGGCGCCGTCGACGCAGAAATACCATATGGAAGATGTGCACCGCGCTGGTGGTGTCGTCGCCATTCTGGCCGAGTTACAGCGCGCCGGTCTGGTCAATCCGGACACGCCGCATGTCGCCGGCAGTTCACTTGGTGATGTATTAAGCCGTTTTGATATCGTCACAACGCAAGATCAGGCAGTCAAAGACTTCTACCGCGCCGGCCCGGCCGGCATCCGCACCACGCAGGCGTTTTCGCAAAACTGCCGCTACCCGACGCTGGATGATGACCGTGAAAACGGCTGTATCCGCAGCAGAGAACATGCGTACTCGCAGGACGGCGGTCTGGCCGTGTTATTCGGCAACCTGGCGCCGAACGGCTGTATCGTCAAAACCGCCGGTGTGGACAAAGACAACCTGGTGTTTAACGGCGTGGCGCGTGTGTTTGAATCGCAGGACGACGCCGTGACCGCCATTTTAGGTGGCGTGGTCAAAGCCGGTGATGTGGTAGTGATCCGCTACGAAGGGCCAAAAGGCGGCCCGGGTATGCAGGAAATGTTGTATCCAACCAGCTACTTAAAATCGATGGGCCTCGGCAAAGCCTGTGCTTTAGTCACCGACGGTCGCTTCTCCGGCGGCACTTCTGGCCTGTCTATTGGCCACGTCTCGCCAGAAGCAGCCAGCGGCGGCGCTATTGCGCTGGTCGAAGATGGCGACGGCATCGACATCGATATCCCGAACCGCAGTATTAATATTCGAATTTCTGACGAAACTCTGGCGGCGCGCAAAGCCGCGATGGACGCCAAAGGCAAACAAGGCTGGAAACCGGTGAACCGCACCCGTTACGTCAGCCCGGCACTCAAAGCCTATGCCTTATTGGCGAGCTCGGCCGACAAAGGCGCAGTGCGCGATTTGTCCAAGCTGGAAGACTAATAGTTTCAGGCCGGCGCTGTGGGTAAAAAGCTACAGCCCGGTTCATCAGAAAGGCGAGAAAAAATGACTGCGTTACAACAAGTGGCTGCTCCAGACTCGGGCACGGCTGCACTACAAGCCCATCCGGCGGACGGCAAGGCGAAGCCGCATGATGAAAAAGCGGCGCTGCAACAACATTATCTGCGCGAAATATTACTGTCGCCGGTGTATCAGGCGGCTGTCGAAACCCCGTTGCAGACGATGCCAAAACTGAGCAAACGCTTAGGCTGCCAGGTCGAGCTAAAACGCGAAGACCATCAGCCGGTGTATTCCTTTAAGCTGCGTGGCGCTTTTCATAAGTTGCATAAAGTAGCGGCCAAAGCCACGGCCGCTGGCACTTTAGACAGCACCCGCGTCATTTGTGCATCCGCCGGTAACCACGCGCAGGGCGTGGCTTTATCTGCCAGCAAACTCGGTCTGCACGCCACTATTGTAATGCCGATCACCACACCGGAAATCAAAGTCAGCGCGGT
>JAIXSW010000014.1 GCA_027484495.1 Gammaproteobacteria bacterium | reverse complement strand
ACATCGCATTTCAGGCTGCCAGCCGGGCGCCCAGAATCGCCGCGCCACGTTCGCCGCTGGCGGCGCCATATTCGGCCCGTCGCACCGGCGGTACCGTGACCCCGCTGAATAAATGCCGGCCAATCGCGCCAGGCAAGGCCTGGAATATTTCATCAATGTCAGACAAGCCGCCACCAATCACCAGCACGTCCGGATCATACGCCAGCACTTGGGCTGCCAAGGCAGCACCGAGGGCGTCGAGATAACAAGCAAAACAATGTTGTGCCACCGGATCGGCACGGCGCAGCGCCTGCAGCCAGTCGTAAGTGGTGTTGTCCTGCTGGCTGAAATGGCTGTACAGCCGTGCGAGACCTGTCCCGGAAATGTACGTTTCGGCGCAACCATCCAGACCACAACCACAGCGATAGAGCGGCAACTGATATTGCATCAGCACACGCGCAGCAATGGACTGATGCCCGAGCTCACCGGCCAGCTGATGGCGGCCCTGATAAATCTGACCGTCAACACATAAACCGCCGCCGGCACCTGTGCCGAGAATAACGCCAAATACCCGGCTGAAGCCGCGGCCCGCGCCTAATAACGCTTCTGATAACACAAACAGCCGGCAGTCATTGCCAATCGCCACCGGTCGTTGCAATAGTGCGGTCAAATCAACACCAACCTGCTGTTGATTCAGACAGGCTACATTCGACGAGATCACCAGCCCCTGTGCTGCCACGACACCTGGCAGCGCGATACCAACTGGGGCTTTTGCGCCAAATTTGGCATCAGCCAACGCGATCTGCGCCTGCACGGTGTCGAGAAACTCGACATAGTCCGTGGTCGGTGTCGGTACACGCCAGCGTTCTGCCAGCACAAACTGCTCATCAAAGACGGCGATTTCGATTTTGGTGCCACCAATATCCAGGCCATAAATCATCTGGCTCACTCCGTGTCTGCGCTGGGCGAAAATGGATACAAGGTCACGCCCTGCACTACCCGATTCACTTCACCGGTCGGGCACGGATTGTCCGGCGAAATCCCCAGCTGCAGCGCCTTAAAAAAAGCCAGTGCCTGACAATACACAATCAGTGGCAGCGCCAGCCAGGCATCCAATAGTACGTCACCGCCTTTATAGCTGTCGGCATGCAACAAAGTGGTAAAAGCCGCCCGGCGATCCCGCGTCACTTCTTCAAATAAATCAATGTCATACTTGGCAGTGTAGCCGTCGTTGGAGCGCAGAATAAACACCTGCGTCTGCGCATTCACCACCGATTTTGGCCCGTGACGAAAACCCAGCGTGCTTTCATAAAAGCTGGTGATTTGACCAGCGGTCAGTTCCAGATATTTCAGCGCGGCCTCGCGCGCAATGCCGGCCAGCACGCCGGAGCCCACAAACACCACGCGCTCGGCTGGCAATTCGGCCTGATGGCGGATCGCGGCACTTTGTGCCAGCAGCTGATCGGTCACCGCGACCGTGCGTTCGAGTTGCAGCACGTCCGGACAAAACAGCCACAAGGTTGCCAGATACATGCCGGTAAAGCTGCTGGTCATGGCAAAACTGCGGTCATGACAAGCGTCCGGCAATTGCAACACCGCACTTTGCCGGTGTTGTTTGCCATATTGCGCCAGCTGGCCATCAGCATTACAGGTGATCACCAGGTGGCGGCAATCGGGCAACAGCTGATCTGCCAGCTGCACCGCTTTCAGACTTTCCGGGCTATTGCCGGAACGGCCAAAACTGACCAATAAAGTAGGCTGATCAGCATGGAAATATTGCGCCGGATTGCTGACCAGATCTGTCGTGCTGATCGCTTCCAGTCGCTGCGTGTTTAACGGCGCTTGTGCTGCCAGCTGCGACGCCAAATGTGGTAACAACGCCTGACCGATATAGGCCGAGGTACCGGCGCCGGTCAGAATGATCCGCAGCCGCGGCTCGGCCAGTTGCCCCTGCAGATAATAATTCAGCGCAGTATCTGCGTTGATTTGCGTGACAATTTGCTGCCATAGCGCCGGCTGCTGGGCAATTTCACGCGCCGTCCACTGTGCCGCAGCCTCACGCAGCGCGTTGCTGCCAAGACCCAGCCAACGATCATCCGATAAATTAACAAGTCCCACGGCCATTCTCCTGTACTACTTTTCAGGCGGCTTCTGCACGCTGTGCATTGGCGCGACAATCACCAGCCAGACCACAGGCACTGGCATACATCTTCAACACCAGACCGATGTGGTGCTGCAGTAGAGCTTCTGGCGCACTGCTCAGCTCGCCGCTTAGTTCGCCGTTTAGCAGCGCCTGATATTGCAGCGGCATAAACTGACTGAGCAGCGGCAACGGTATTGCCACGCTACTTAGGTTTTGCAGCAGCCGGTTAACTGCCAGTTGCAGCTCAGGCTGCTGCCAGTAGTAGCGGATGCGGTCGCTGAAGCTGTATTGGCGCAGCAGTTGCTGCTCGACGGCATTGCCCGGATAAAATTTCTGCCAGTGCGCCGGCTGCAGTTGCATCACGCGTTCAGACACGGCGATCAGGTGCGACTGCTGTTCCACCGGCACCAGCTGCTGTTCGATGTAACAGAGCGCAAATAAGGCTTCACGCAGCGCAAAGGTCAGCTGCGGCCCGACTTTGAGAATGGCAAAATGCTGTTGCACCAGTTGCTGATAGCGGCTGGGCGGTTGGAAATCGGTCGAATGCGCTTCAAACACCAGCTGTGGGTCTTTGGCAATAAAATCAGCCAGTTCTGTACTTGCGACCGCGTCAAAGGCATGCACCTGAGTGTTGTCAAACTCGACACCGGGCTGCACCACCACTGCGATGACTTTCTGCCAGACATCAGCGCCAAGCCCCAGCGCGGCAAACGCCTGCTGATGCAGGGTGATGGTATGCGCCACATTAGCCACCGGCGTTGGTTGCAGTTGATGCTCCAGTGTCGCAACACCACCTGGCGCCGGCACTTCAGTGCCAATGACATAGCATAGGCTTGTTGGCTCAGCCATGCTGGCGGCCGTTTGCTCGGCAACCTGACATAACCGGGCGGCTCGCTCGGCGATGAGCATATCCGGCAGCGGATGAGGATCACCGGCACAGGGCATGCTGGTGTCGAGGTGAATTTTGCCAAAACCGGCACGGACATAAGCTTCAATCAGCGTTTCCGCTTTGGCCATGGCCTCGGCGGCTGGCAGTGCTGTCCAGCAAACCGGACCTAAATGATCACCACCAAAGCAGAGTTGTTGCTGCGACAGCCCAAGCGCTGTCGCCATATCTTTGACGAATTGAATAAAATCAGACGGTTGCATGCCGGTGTAACCGCCGTCCTGATTGACCTGATTGGCAGTTGCCTCAATCAGCAGCAAGGAGTTATCCGCTTTGGCCTGTTGGATGGCCGCCCGAAGCACCATCGGGTGCGCCGAACAAACCGCATATATTCCTTTGCTCTGGCCTTGTTTATTCGCCCTGAGCAATTCAAGCAAAGCGTTCATATCTCTCCTTATGGACTGATGATATGCACCTGCACCCCCATTCTGGTCAGCTCTTCCACATACAGCGGCGGAATGCCGGCGTCTGTTACCAGGGTGTGCACTTGCATGGCACTGCAAATCAGATGAAAACCACGACGTTCGAACTTGGATGAATCGGTGACCACAACCACTTCGCGGGCCACTTCACACATCAGCCGGTTGAGCGTGGCTTCCGCTTCAAAATGGGTCGACAAGCCGGTTTTTAAATCAAAGCCGTCAACGCCCAAAACTACTTTGTCGAACTGATAGTGCTTCAGTGCCTGTTCGGCCTGCGCCCCATAAAACGACATCGATTTTTTCCTGAGCGTGCCGCCGGTCATCATCACTTCGACTTTGTCGACCTGCGACAACTCCAGCGCGATATTCAGACCATTGGTCATCACAATCAGGTTTTTGTGTTCGCGTAAATTCGCTGCCACTTCTTCAGTCGTGGTGCCGGAATCAAGGATGATGCGTTCATCATCTTTAATCAGCGCCGCTGCAGCACGGCCCAGCCGTTGCTTTAATTCCGAGTGTTTTTGTCGTTTCTCTTTTAACGACAACTCCCGGCTCAGGTCATCGTTGACCATGGCGCCGCCACGCGAGCGCACCAGCAATCTTTTGCTGTCCAGCACCGCCAAATCGCTGCGGATCGTCACTTCAGACACACCAAAGCGTTGTGACAACTCCGTCACTGACACTTTGCCCTGCAGGTTGGTCAGCCGGACAATTTCCTGCTGTCGTTCAATGGTATTTAAGGTTTCCACCTCATCTCCCTGCCCGCTGTCGGGCTGTTGCGTTGTACCTTACCAGCAAAAACAAAACTTTCAATATCTTTCGTTTTATTTCTTTTGCTGCATTTCCAGTAAATTCTGCTGATATTTAAAAGTCTAAATGAGCAAAGTGCAATTAAGAAAATTTAAATATCAATTAAAAATCAGATGTTTATATACACTTCTAGCAATTCCACAATCATATCAGCATAACTTTCAGATCTATTCGAAGCTGATTTTAGCGTCAAATCTTCTAAACGAAAACAAAATATATCTTGCGAATGCTTTCGATTCAGCATTATAAAGAACCTCGAAAGGTTTTGATTGCTGTCGTAATCGCCAAACTGTCATCAAACTGTGCTTTCACAGCAGTTTACGCCAACTGACGTCCTGACGATATCAGCTTTCGAAATTTTCACCCGATGCCGCCTGGTTCCAGCCTGGTACGAGTCACCAGCAATGTACGGCTTACATAGTGGCACAAATCTGCAATGAGCCTGTTTTGTATAACTTTCACATTAGGCTCAAGGCTTGATACCGCAAAACACCTGATGACAAAAGTAACCAACAGGGAAAAACGCATATAAATGAATAACTAATGCAATGAAACAGGTTTCCGCTTTTGACCAAAATACAAGATGAGCCGAATT
>JAIXSW010000441.1 GCA_027484495.1 Gammaproteobacteria bacterium | reverse complement strand
GCCAGTGCAGCACTGCGGCCAAGTGCGCTGTTAAATGCAGCGTTAGCCGCGGTCTGAGCCGCCGGTCATTCGTGATATGCAGAGGGCACCTTCGGGTGCCTTTTTCTTTGCTGGACGGTATTGCACGAACTGCAGCTGACTGGCGAAGCGGTTCACCAGAAATAATCTCAAGATGGATGAAAGCGGGAGGGGGCTAAAAAACAAAAACGGCCGTGATATCGGGGGTATCACAGACCGCTTTCACAGGCATTTGGCCTGTAGCCGCACTTAAGCTGGTTGACGCCCTGCATCGTCAGTTCGCCTCAGTGGTTATTCAGGTTTTTCACCTTCTGGCAGTGCAATATTCACTGCGTGCAGACCTTTCGGTCCCTCTGACAGTTCAAACGTAACGTCCTGACCAGCTTTTAGTGTCCGGTAACCATCCATGCTGATGGTGGAGTAGTGGGCGAAAATGTCTTCGTCACGACCCTCTTCACGGATAAAGCCAAAACCTTTGGCGTTGTTGAACCATTTTACTTTACCGGTAGCCATACTACTTACTTCCTTCTCTTCGTTAGCTAAAATCTGTATTCTTAGGTTCGGAGTTATTGCCGTGCGCAATGCTCCAAAAATTACTGTAGATAATTTGCGCAACTAGTCAAGTTTTTTACGGAAGTAAGACCACTTGAAATGCGGCAGAATCAACACAACATCCTTTGATGGAAGCAACAGGCGTGACTATAGTCTATGAGCAACACTAAATTTGGTGACGGACATTCCGAAGGGCTGGCGGAGCTGATACGACAGAAAGTCGAACCACCGCCGATGTATAAAGTGGTGTTGCACAATGATGATTACACCCCGATGGATTTTGTCATCGACGTGCTGACCCGGTTTTTTAATATGCAATATGAAAAAGCCAGCGAAGTGATGTTGCAAGTTCATTACGAAGGTAAAGCTGTCTGTGGCGTGTTTACTGCAGGCATTGCCGAAACCAAAGTTCAGCAGGTCAGCGAATATGCCAGAGAACATGAACATCCGTTACTTTGCACTATGGAGCGTGCCTGACTGCAGTCTCTCAGCTTTTTATAACTCAGGTGGATTGGGAGTTGTCTTATGTTAAATAAAGATCTTGAGTTAACGCTGAACCTGGCATTTCGTTTTGCCAGAGAACGCCGCCACGAATATATGACCGTCGAGCACCTGCTGCTCGCGTTACTCGATAACCCTGCTGCAGGTGACGCGCTAAAGTCCTGCGGCGCCAATATTGAACGTCTGCGCCTTGAACTGGCCAATTTTATTGATTCCACCACGCCACTGATCCCTGATGGCGACTTAGAGCGCGACACTCAACCAACCCTCGGTTTCCAGCGTGTATTGCAACGCGCAGTGTTTCACGTGCAATCGTCTGGTAAATCTGAAGTCACCGGTGCCAATGTGCTGGTGGCAATCTTCAGTGAGCAGGAATCTCAGGCGGTCTATCTGTTGAAAAAAACCGATATCAGCCGCCTCGATATCGTTAATTTTATCTCCCATGGTGTGATTAAGTCGGAAAAGCTGGAGCAATCCGATGAGCAACAACAAGACGAAAACGGTGAGATCGCCGTCGAAGACAATAAATACCTGGAAAATTTCACGTCGAATCTAAACGTGCTGGCGAAAAATGGCCAAATCGACCCATTGGTTGGCCGTGATATGGAATTGGAACGCACCATTCAGGTGTTGTGTCGCCGCAAGAAAAATAACCCGCTGTTGGTCGGTGAGGCCGGCGTTGGTAAAACGGCCATCGCAGAAGGCCTGGCCTTTCGCATCGTGCAGAACCAGGTGCCTGAAGTTATTGCCAATGCGACCATTTATTCGCTGGATATGGGCGCATTGTTGGCCGGTACTAAATATCGCGGCGATTTTGAAAAACGGCTGAAATCGCTGTTAAAAGAAATTGAGCGCGAAAAAGACGCCATTTTGTTTATTGATGAAATCCATACAGTTATCGGTGCCGGCGCAGCCAGCGGCGGTGTGATGGATGCATCGAACCTGATTAAGCCGTTGCTGTCGAGCGGACGGCTGCGTTGTATCGGCTCTACGACATACCAAGAATTTAAAAGTATCTTTGAAAAAGACACGGCGCTGGTTCGACGCTTTCAGAAAATTGATATTACTGAGCCGAGTGTCGATGACACCACACAAATCCTGCTGGGACTGAAAGAACGCTACGAGCAGCACCACGGCGTGCGCTATACGCAAAAAGCCCTACGTGCCGCTGCAGAGCTTTCGGCGAAGTATATTAATGAACGGCATCTGCCGGATAAAGCCATTGATGTGATTGATGAAGCCGGTGCCAGTCAGCGCATGTTGCCGGCGTCGAAACGGAAAAAAGTGATTAATGTGCCAGAGATTGAGCATATTATCGCGAAAATGGCGCGGATCCCGGAAAAATCGGTCTCTGCGTCAGACAAAGACGTTCTGGCTAATCTCGATCGGAATCTGAAGCTGGTGGTGTTTGGTCAGGACGCACCGATTGAAGTGTTAACGTCCGCTATCCGCTTGTCGCGTTCTGGTCTTGGCAATGAAGAAAAACCGATCGGCAGTTTTTTGTTTGCCGGTCCAACAGGTGTGGGCAAAACCGAAGTCACCAAACAGCTGGCGCGGATCATGGGCGTCGAACTGCTGCGTTTTGATATGTCTGAATATATGGAACGTCATGCTGTCAGCCGCTTAATTGGCGCGCCACCGGGATATGTTGGTTTTGAGCAGGGCGGTTTATTAACAGATGCGGTGTCTAAACATCCGTATTCCGTTGTGTTGCTGGATGAAATCGAAAAAGCGCACAGTGATATTTACAATATCCTGTTACAGGTGATGGACCATGGCACGCTGACCGATAATAACGGTCGGAAAATAGACTTCCGGAATGTCGTACTGGTGATGACAACAAATGCTGGTGTGCAGGAGACGGTGCGCAAAACGATTGGCTTTAAACAGCAGGATCACAGTCACGACGCGCTGGCCGAAATTAACCGCACTTTCAGCCCGGAATTCCGTAACCGGCTTGATGGCATTATCTGGTTCCAACATTTGGGCCGCGACATTATTTTGCAAATTGTCGATAAATTTGTCTGTGATCTGCAGGTGCAACTGGATAAAAAACAAGTGCAACTGGAACTTAGCCCAGCAGCTCGGCAATGGCTGGCGGACAAAGGTTACGACCAGGCGATGGGCGCTCGCCCCATGGGTCGGGTGGTGCAGGAACAGCTGAAAAAGCCGTTAGCCAATGAGATTTTGTTCGGCCGTTTAAGTCACGGTGGTGATGTACGAATTGATCTGCAAGGCGACGAACTCAGCTTTGACTATCATGAAGATGCGGCCGTGGTGTGATTTAACCCTTCAGCTCACTGAAAAAACAAAACCCGGCCATGCCGGGTTTTATTTTGCTGGTGTTTCACAGCAGTTTGGTTCTCAACGTTGACGGAAGACGATCCGGCCTTTGGTTAAATCATAAGGTGTCAGTTCGACCGTCACTTTGTCACCTGTCAGGATCCGGATATAGTTCTTGCGCATTTTCCCAGAAATATGCGCGATGACCACATGACCGTTTTCGAGTTCGACCTTGAACATGGTATTTGGTAATGTATCAAGGATGGTGCCTTGCATTTCAATCACGTCTTCTTTCGCCATGCAGCGTACGAGCCCCTTCAGATTTAAATTTAAACAGAAAAAAACAGCGCAGATTGTGCCGAAAAGCCGGCGATAAGTAAAGCGACAAGCAATGATTTAGCAAAAAGTTTGCCATTCATCCTGAATAAGGCGCTGTTGAGGCCGAAACTGGCTTTTATAACGCATTTTATCGGAGTCACTGACCAGATAACCGAGGTAAAAATAGCGCAGCTGTTGCTGACGGCACAATTCGGTGCCAGCCAATACGGCCAGAATGCCGAGCGCCAATGAATGCTCGGGCTGATAAAAACTATATACAGCGGATAAGCCTTCCGGCAAATGATCCAGTACCAGCACGCCGGTCAGTTCACCATCAACATATTGTTCCAGGGTACTGACTTGCATCCAGTGACAGCTCAGCAATTGTTGCAGGTGTTCTGGTTCCGGCGGGTACATCACACCGTCGGCATGGCGCGCACTGATATAAGCCTGATAAAGCGGAAAATAATCACTGAATAACGGCTGCGGCTGCCAGCGCCAACTCCAGTTCAGCTTGGCCGCCTGCTGCTGCAACCGACGTTGGCTACGATTCAGTTTTAGTGCGCTGACATCAAGCCGGACCGCCTGGCAGGCCTGACAATTCAGGCAATAAGGCCGGTACAATTGCTCACCACTACGGCGGAAATTATGTTCGGTCAGCCATTGATAGATCTCGGGTGACATTGGTTGGTCCGGCAGACTGAATAGTAGCCGTTCTTGCTGGTCAGGCAGATAACTGCAATGGTGCGGCTGGCTCACGCCCAGTAAAAACTTATCACTCATTGTGCATAATCAATGACGCAATGGCGCCAGCCTGCCACAACCCTGTGGGGATTGGCTGGGCAGCTTGCTGTTGCAGGAGTTGCAAATAGTCAGGTCGGGGCAGTGGTGACGCGCCGCATTGTAATAAAAAAGCGTTGGGAAGCTGGCAATCAATCCAGCCGAGGCCAAATGACTGCAAATAGTGCTGTAGTTGCACCAGCGCCAGTTTGGCGGCGTTGGGCACCCGGTTAAACATCGACTCGCCACAAAACAAAGCACCAACCTGTACGCCGTACAAACCACCGACTAACCTGTCCTGCTGCCAGACTTCCAGACTGTGTGCGACGCCTGCGTGATGTAAAGCAATATAGGCTTGTTGGATATCATCTGAGATCCAGGTGCCACGCTGGCGGGCCCGCGGTGCTGCGCAGGCAGCGATCACCGCGGGAAAAGCCTGATCACAGCTGAATTGATATTGATGTTTCTGCCAGTCTTTGCGCAAACTGCGGCCGGCATGCAGGCTGTCGGGCCGGAAGACAGCCCGGGTACCGGGTGACCACCATAATAGCGGGTCGCCCGGACTGAACCATGGAAAGATACCATGCTGATAAGCCTGCTGTAGCCGCGCGACCGACAAATCACCACCAAAGGCGAGCAATCCGTCCGGTTCCTTGAGCGCTGTGTCCGCAGACGGGAACCAGAGGGAGTCTGAACGCAGTTCTGGCAGCCACAGCGTCATCGCGATGGTTACTTGGCTAAAGCGTCGAGATAACGTTCTGCATCCAGCGCAGCCATACAGCCGGTGCCGGCTGAGGTGATGGCCTGGCGATAGATATGGTCGCTGACGTCACCAGCCGCGAATACACCCGCGATGCTGGTTTGCGTCGCGTTACCATGCAAGCCGCTTTGAACTGTCAGGTAACCACCATTCATCTCCAGCTGGCCGGCAAAGATGTCGGTATTTGGTTTGTGACCAATGGCGATAAACACGCCTTGCAGCTCGACTTGCTCGTCGGACTGACCATTGGTCGATGACAGCCGGACTCCGGTGACGCCATTATCGTCTCCGAGCACTTCGGCCAGTTCACGGTGGGTATGTAAGATGATATTGCCGCTGGCAACTTTGGCATTTAAACGGTCGATCAGAATTTTTTCCGCTTTAAAACTATCCCGGCGGTGGATCAGGTGAACTTCTGCAGCGATATTCGACAAATACAGGGCTTCTTCCACTGCAGTGTTGCCACCGCCGACGACCGCCACTTTTTGCTTACGGAAAAAGAAACCGTCGCAGGTGGCGCATGCCGATACGCCGCGACCGCTGAATTTAGTTTCAGATTCAAGTCCGAGGTATTTGGCCGATGCACCAGTTGCGATGATCAGCGCATCACAACTGTACTGACCATTGTCGCCGGTCAGCAGGAAAGGACGCTGTTGCAGGTTGACTGTATGGATGTGGTCAAACACGATTTCGGTGTTGAACGTTTCTGCGTGTTCGCGCATCCGCTCCATCAACGCCGGTCCGGTCAAACCATGTGGGTCACCGGGCCAGTTCTCAACTTCCGTGGTGGTGGTCAGCTGACCGCCTTGTTGCATCCCCGTCAGTAACACCGGTTTTAAGTTGGCGCGGGCGGCATAAACAGCTGCGGTATATCCGGCCGGGCCTGAACCAAGAATGAGCAGGCGGCTGTGTTTTGGATTTGACATGAATATCCCCGAGATAAAACTGAACAAGATAAGGCTTGGTCTTTACGTGGGGCCGATTCTATTGGATTGCAACCGGAAGTCAAAGTCAGCGACTAAATTTATTTCGGCCTGACTGTAAAGTCGGGACTGCTGTGCTAATTTAGCCTCATTAGGTGTTGTCAGCAAATGACTACGATCATCCCGACGTCTGTGAGCGGAGGTTTCTCTGAGACTGTTTCTGTGGTTCTGGCTGCTGTTGCTGGCTTTACCGGCGCATGCTTCAGATGCATTGTTTAAACGAATTGGCGTCGATGACGGCCTGCCAAATGCCACCATTTATGGCGTGGCGCAGGATGTGGAAGGCTTTATTTGGTTAAGCTCGACCAATTCAGGATTATTACGCTACGACGGATATCAGTTTTCCGAATTTCAGGTACTCACGCCGGAAGAGCTCAATACGCTGGGCTCACAGGATGTTGGTAGCTTACTAATTGATAATCATCATAATATTTGGGCCGGGACCTGGGGCTACGGCCTTAGCCGTATCGATGCCAAGACCGGTAAATTACGCCGTTTTGTCACAGACCCGTCGGACCCGGACAGTCTGGCCAGTATGCAGGTTCAGGTGTTGTTTGAAGATAAACAGCAGAATCTGTGGGTGGGGAGTACCGGGGGGATCAACCGGATGACTGCCGACGGCCAATGGCAGCGTTTGCAGTTATCCGAAAGGCAACTCGCGCACAACCGTATCTGGAGTCTGAGTCAAACCCTCGACAATACGCTTTGGATCGGCACGTCTGCAGGGTTACATGCCTGGCGGGAAGATACCGGGTTGTCTGAGGTGATGTTGCCATTTCCGGACGGCACAGGCCGTGACAATGAAATCAGAGCCTTGTATAGCGCCGGCGATAAATTATGGGTCGGCACCCGTCAGGGATTATTTGTACTGGATCCCAGGCAACGAACTTTTCAGAAGATCCCATTTTTTGCCGGTCGCAATGCGCCGATTATTAACGTGATTTCCGCTGACCAAAACGGCATGTTACTGCTGGGAACTTACAATGGATTGTTTCGGGTTCACCCGCAGTTACAGCAATTTCTAAAATTCCGTGAACAGCAATCGTTGTTGCCCACCGTAAATATCCGTTCGGTATTTTTAGACCGGACTGGCGTGTTATGGCTGGGCTCGCGTGAGAACGGTCTGTATTACACCCGCCACAGCAAATCTGCTTTTGCTTCTCTACACGACCTGGCACCACAGCTGGATGCCGCACAATTACAGTTTACCGTCACCGCCGTGTTTGCGGATAAACAGGCGATCTGGCTAGGCAGCGCCGAAAATCTCTATCGGTTTGACCGCAATTCCGGCGTGTTAAAACCCTTCCTGACGGACGGCCGGGTCAATGCGATCCGACAGGACCAGACCGGCCAGATTTTTGCCGCAACCGACGTTGGTTTGTACCGCGTAGATCAAGCGGCCGGGCAGGTTGTTCTGGTCACCGAGCCATTTCGGCAGAATCCGCAGGTGGCGGCCAACATCCGCGACTTAAGTATTCAGGCGGACGGCAGTTTCTGGATTGGTTTGTGGGGAGATGGGGTGATTCACTGGGACCCGGTGAAAAATACCTCGACAACCTATTTGCAGCCAGAGATCCGGCATAAAACCGGCGATGCCGTGCAAGCGATGCTGGTCAGTGGCGACCATACCTGGGTCGGTACCCGTTATTCCGGTGTGTTCCGGATCCAGCATGATAATGGTCAGGTCGAGCATTTCAGTGAAGCCGCCGCGAACAAGCTGACATTACCCAGTCAGGACGTGCAATGCCTCGAGCACGGCCCGGCCGCTACGCTGCTGATTTGTACGCAGCAAGGTCTGGTTGTGTACGATCCACAAACAGACACTCAGCATTTACTCGATGAACGCAGTGGCTTACCGACCAGCAATATCATCGGCGCCTATGCCGATCAGCAGCAGAATATTTGGCTACTGTCGGCAAAGGGATTGAGCCTGAAACACAGCGATAGCCAACGCCTGATCACTTTTACCCGACAGGATGGTCTGGTGGCGACAGAGCAAGTGTTCAAGTCGTTTTTTGATGACCAGCAAGGCAGTTTTTACATTGGCTCTATCGAAGGATTGACGCTGATGGAACCGGCGTTGATTTGGATTAACCAGATTGAACCGAAAGTGGCTGTATCGCGCATTCTGGTCAATAACAAACCACTGCCGATGCAGGCAAACACCGCCCGCTGGCCGGATATTGTGCTGAAGCCGACCGACACCAGTCTTGAGTTTGAATTCGCCAGTCTGGATTTCCATGATCCGACACGCAATCAATACATGTATAAACTGGCCGGTTTTGATCAGGAATGGATCCTGCAGCCTGGCCGGCGTAGCGCCTACTATTCCAACTTGCCCGCCGGTGAGTACGAGCTGGAACTCAAAGGCTCGAATAACCATGGTTTATTTAATCAGGCACCGGAGCGGGTGCGGGTTCAGGTATTGCCAAGCTGGTGGCAACATGGCTCAGTGCAGGTGCTTGGTTTTGTCCTGACAATGTTGTTGATCCTGACTTTCCATCAATATCGTTTACGTCATATCCATCAGATTAATAAATTGCTGCAGAACTCAGTGCAGGAGCGGGCCAAAGCGCAACTCATTCTGGAAACAAAAGT
>JAIXSW010000021.1 GCA_027484495.1 Gammaproteobacteria bacterium | reverse complement strand
TTGCCGGCATTTCAGCTGGTAGGCCTGGCGGAAACCACTGTACGGGAAGCACGGGATCGGGTGCGCAGCGCGTTGCTGACCTGTGGTTTTGACTTTCCGGACCGCAAAATAATCGTCAACCTGGCTCCTGCCGATTTACCCAAAGAAGGTGGCCGGTTTGACTTGCCGATCGCAATTGGCATTCTGGTCGCCAGTGGCCAGCTACCTGCCTCTGCAGTGGCGGACACCGAGTTTTACGGCGAGCTGGCGCTTTCCGGTGAGATCCGGCCTATTGTCGGTGAAATTCCACTGGCACTGGCGGCGCAACAAGCCGGTCGAGCATTATTGTTGCCGATGCAAAACGCCATCGCAGCGCAGCAAATACCCGATGCCGGCGTGCTCGGCGCCTGGCACCTGCTGCAGGTACATAGCCATTTACTCGGCCAGCAGGCATTACCCGCCATCCCCGCACCAGTCGCGACACCTATAAATAACCCACTGTGTTTATCGGATGTGAAAGGCCAACAACATGCCAAACGGGCATTAGAGATCGCTGCCTGCGGCTCGCATAATTTGCTGATGTACGGTCCGCCTGGTACTGGCAAGTCGATGCTGGCGCAGCGCCTGCCGGGGATTTTGCCACCGCTGACTTTCAGTGAAGCACTGGAAAGTGCCGCTTTATATTCGATTGCGGCCTTGTCGGCACCGGGCGGTTTCCGCCAGCGGCCTTTTCGCCAGCCTCACCATACCAGCTCGGCTCCGGCACTGGCCGGCGGCGGCAAATTACCCAAACCCGGCGAAATTTCGCTGGCGCATCATGGCGTGTTATTCCTCGACGAACTGCCGGAATTTCAGCGTCATGTGCTGGACGCGCTGCGCGAGCCGCTGGAAACCGGGGTGGTACATATCTCCAGGGCCGGTCGTCAGGCCGAGTTTCCGGCGCAGTTTCAGCTGGTGGCAGCACTGAACCCAAGTCCGACCGGGCACCATCTGGATGGTCGCGCCAGTAAGGAACAAATTCTGCGTTATCTGGCGCGGATTTCCGGTCCGCTGACGGACCGGATTGATTTACAGCTTGAAGTGCCGTTATTGCCGGCCGGCCAGCTCAGTCAGGCCCAGACTGGCGACAGCAGCGCTCAGGTCGCGGCACGGGTGCTGGCTGGACGGGAACGTCAGCTGAGCCGTCAGGGCAAACCGAATGCCCGCCTCAGCAGTGGTGAGCTGGAGCGCTGTTGTCCGCTGCACAGCGCCGACAGCATCTTTCTGGAGCAGGCAGTGCAACAACTACAGCTGTCGAGCCGTAGCTTTCATAAGTTATGGAAAGTCGCGCGCACTGTGGCCGATCTGGCCGATTGCACCGAGATCAACCGCGCTCATTTACTCGAAGCGCTGAGCTACCGGGCTTTTGACAAATTGCTGCGCTATTTGCGTGAATAAGGAGGCTTGGGCGAGTAAACCTGGTCATAGGTTCAGCGCCGGACAAACAACAGTGTGACAATCAGGTTTCCCCGCTTATCCCTGCTTATCCCAGCGCTGCGTCCGCTGAACCCGCACTTGCCCTGCCCCCGGTGTTTGCTCATATACTGAGCCAATAGCCCCCGCAGAGCCATCACAAATGCCGTTGGATTTAGCCCGTTTATTTCGTTTTAACCTGTGGTTCTGGTGCGCAGTCGCTTCGTTTGAAGTGATAAACCTGCTGCTGGAAGTGCTGGTGTGGAAGGAAAAACTCGAACTGAAGTATTTTTTGTTGTCGATGGGCGCTTTAGTCGTGCAACTGGGCCTGACCAGTGCACTGATAACGGTGGCCAATCGCTGGCAGTTGTCGGCCTTACGGTTATTTCTGGCTACGGCAGTGCTCGCGCTCTGTTACATCCCACTGTTTAACTACGCCAGTATGTCGCTGTGGCAAAAATATGATTTTCATCTGAATTTATTACTCGGGCAGCTCGACACGCATGCGTTGGAAATTTTTGTCTGGGCGGCCGGTTTTCTCAGCTTTAACCGGTATTGTCAGCAGCAGGCTCAGCTGCAGGAATCACACCGGCTGGCGCAGAATATTCAGCAGCTTGAGCTGCAGGCATTGCGGCATCAGCTGAATCCGCATTTCACGTTTAATGCACTGAATTCGGTTTGTGCGCTGCTCGAAGCCGAGCGGTTTGACGACGCCGAGCTGATGTCGGAACAACTATCGACCTTTTTACGTTATTCGCTGAGCCACTCGCCCGATTCGCTGGTGCGGCTGGCCGATGAGCTGGGTGCGATTGAAGCCTATCTGACGCTGCAGAAAACCCGCTTTGGCGACAAACTGCGGGTGAACTGGCAAGTTGATGAACAGGTGAAACAACAACTGGTGCCGGCATTATTGCTACAACCACTGGTAGAAAACGCGATCAAATACGCGGTGGCCGCCCGGCAAAATGGCGCCACAATCACCATTATCGGTAGTCAGCAGGACGGGCAGGTTCAGCTGTCGGTGCAGGATGATGGCCCTGGTGAGCAAACGCATACCAGTCACGGCACCGGCGTGGGCCTGCGCAATATCCGCGACCGGCTCTTTCAGCATTTCGGCGAGAAGGCCCAACTGGTGGTACAGAGTCTGCCGGCCGGTTTCGTCGTTGCCATCGCGCTGCCGCAACAACAGAGTACATCATGATAAGCCCGACACCTGCACAGACGCTGCAGCTGACCCGTTTCTGGTTCTGGCACAATCTATATTGGCTGATTTATTTGTTAGTGAAATACACTCATCTGAGCTTGCTGATCCCACTGCAACAAGAAGCATCGTTCCCGTATCTGGCCACCTATACGCTGATCACCGTGATCAATATCAGCGTCACCGGCTGGCTCGGTGCGCGGGAACTGGCGCGGCCGATCAGTCCACAGCAGCAGCTGAAACGCCTCGCGCTGTATCTGGCGCCATTGTTATTGCTGCTGATCCCGTTGCGGCAATATCTGCTGACGCATTATGCGATGAAAAGCGGGCCCGACAGCATCACGCACTGGAGCCATTATTTTATCTTGGGTATTCAGTTGGTGTTATTACCACTCTGCGGCTGGATCGGCGTATTTTTGCTGATGAAGCTGAATTTTTTCACGCTGCAGCAGCTGGAAAACCGCCAGCAATTGTTGCGACAAGCCCGCCAGGCCCGGTTGAAAGTGCTGCGGTATCAGGTTAATCCACATTTTATGTTTAATACGCTCAATGCGCTGAATTCATTGATCGTCAGCCGCAAAGGCCTCGCCGCCGAAGACCTGATCCAACAGTTGTCGGCATTTTTACGCCACTCACTGAAGAATCAGGATGACCAGTGGGTGCCGCTCAAAGAAGAATTACAAGCGCTGGAGGCTTATCTTGCCATTCAGCAGGTCCGGTTTGGCGAGCGGCTAGTGCTGGAGTGGCAGCTTGATCCGGCATCTTCTGCTTTATTGCCTGCACTGCAACTGCCGACTTTATTGTTCCAGCCGCTGGCCGAACATGCCATTTTGGCAACTGTCGCTGAGCACAGCGGCCCGATCCATTTACAGGTCGTGTTGCAACGCACCACGCAATCTTTGTTATTTGCCATTCAGAGCGAAGCGGCCGATCCAGCAGCGCCCATCTGGCCTGAACACTTAGTGCCAGCCAGTCTGCAACAACTGCGCGAACGACTGGAACTGTTGTTTGGCGATCGCGCCAGTCTGACTTTATTACAGCCGGCCAGCGGCTTTTACGCCCGGCTGAATTTACCATTGGAGGTGTTATATGCAGCCCATCCGGCTGGTGATCGCGGACGATGAACCGCTGGCGATCAGTAATCTGAAAGCCAAACTTGCCAATTATCCGAATCTGCAAATCGACGCCTGTTTTGATAACGGCGACGACACGCTGACGTATTTACAGCAGTATCAGGTCGATTTGGTGTTTCTGGATATTCAAATGCCGGGACTGAAAGGCATCGACATCCTGAAGCAGCTGAACAAAGCGTCGGCATTAAGTCCGCCACTGCTGGTGCTGGTCACCGCTTATGAGCAATATGCGTTTTCGGCTTTTGAACATTTTGCCTTTGATTATCTGCTAAAGCCGGTATCGCGCCAGCGCCTGGCGCAGTGCCTGCTTGATGTGCGGACCACGCTGGATAAAAACCAGCCGCTTAGTGCAGTGGCGCAGCCGCATAAACTGACCTTCCGTACCGGCGCTTCTACGTTGTTGCTCGATGATATCGATGTGCGGGTGATTGAAGCGGCTGGCAATTATATGTGTGTGCAGACTCTGTCGGAAAATCTGGTGATCCGGGAAACCATGAAAGAATTGCTGCAGCGGCTACCGGCGCATTTTGTGCAAATTCACCGCTCTATTCTGGTCAATCTGCACCATGTGCACAAAGTGAAAACCCACCACAACGACTATCAGTTCACTTTATCTGACGGCAAAGTGGTCACTGCTTCAAGACGTTACAAACAAAACTGGGAAGGCCGGCTGGCCGAGCTCTAACCTGCCTCGCCCTGGTACTGCAAGCTGTTGTTTCACCGGGCGCTGGCCGGGAAAATCTTCATTTTGTTTCAAAGATAACTATTTTCGAATAACGAAGGCTTTTGAAAAATAAAAGCCTGTTCCTTTTTCATTCGAAATTCAAAAAAATATCACAGAAATATCATTTTTTTGCCGTCGTTGTTCCCGCTTTGCCTGGCCAAAACCAACTAGTCTGGAGCCGGATCTGCTAACACAGACCGTCCAGTAGCCACAGAGCTGCATCATCCAACATTTTGCAACAGGAACACCGCCATGCCTTATACATTTCGCCTGCAGGCTTTTTCAGCTGCCTGCTCAGCAGTGCTGTTAAGTACCGTGCTGACCAGCACAGCCAGTCTTTGGGTCAGTACAGCCCAAGCCGCAATCCCTTATGCCAACCAGCCCTTTCAGTTCCGCCAACCCGGCGGAAACATGTTAACGATCTATTTGTCCGGCAACAGTTTTTTCGCCGAACAACGGTTAGCTGACGGCCGGTTGGTGATCTACGACGCGCAGTTAAAGGGTTATGCCTATGGCCGCGTCAGTGCCGACGGTAACAGCATTGAATCAACCGGACAGCTGGCGTTACCGCCGGCCAAAGCCAAAGCTGATCAGCCGGAGGCTACAGCAGAAACATCGATGGTTCAGGCAGAACCGGGTTTATCCGCCGCCGCCAGAGCTGCCTTGGTGAAACAAGCGCAACAACAGTTATTCGGTCAACAGCAACCAGAGCACACAGCACATTTGCATGACGAACCAGCTGACGACGCCGCAGTGTTGGCCACGGATATCAGTACCAGCGCTTTGCCGGCTACCGTCAAAGGCCTGACCGTGATTATTCAGTTCCCGGATCAGGCCGGAACCATCAGCAAAACTCAGGTCGAGAGTTTCCTCAATGACCTCAATTACAGCGGTTTTGGCAATGCGCAGTCAGTACGCGGTTATTTTCGCACGGTGTCGGCTGGTAAACTGGATTATCAGAACAGCGTCACGCGCTATTACACCGCGAAGAAGAACAAGGCGTATTACACCGATAACAGCTTATCGGCATCGGTGCGTTCGATGGAGTTGATCTCGGAAGCGTTAAACTGGCTGGATAAAACCGAAGGCTTTGATTTTTCTACACTGACCACCAACAGCAGCAAACAAATTCTCGGGCTGAATTTCTTTTATGCCGGTGAAGCCGACAGCGCCTGGTCCAAAGGCTTATGGCCACATATGGGCGGTCTGTCGCCCAAATTCTGTGCTGACGGCGTCTGTACGTCGCGTTATCAAATCACCAACATGGGCAGCAATATGGCCATTGGTACTTTTGTCCACGAAAGTGGCCATTTGTTATTCGGTTGGCCCGACTTGTATGACTACGACGGCAGCTCTGAAGGCTCAGTCGCCTCATTTTGCCTGATGGGTTATGGCGCCATTGGCGCGCAGAACAAATTTAAACCGACGCCGCCGGTCGGCGTCTTACGTCATCTGGCTGGCTGGGACAGCGTGATTGAACTGAACCCGAAACTGAATAGTCAGGCGCCGTCTGGTTTGCTGAGCCATACCTCAGAAAGCCATCAGCTGTATCGCTGGAGCAATCCGGCCAATACCGCAGAAGCGTTTTATCTGGAAGCCATTCACCAGAGCGGCCAGCAACAATACCAGCCAGATCAAGGCCTGGCAGTCTGGCACGTCGACCCGAGCGGTGATAACTCCAATGAATGGAAACCTTATATCCAGATGGAGCACGCCGACGGTAAACGCGACCCGGAAAATAAACGCAATCGCAGTGATGCGACCGACTTATACGACGGTAACAGCAGCGCTGAATTTAACCGTAATTTCCCCAATGCGCTGACCAGCAAAGGCACCAACAGTCTGTGGTGGAATGGCACCGATTCAGGGTTTGCGTTGGCGCAGATCGGCACACCAGCACCGACCATCAGCTTTTCGTTGGTTGCCGCTGCGAGCGGAGAAACCTACAGCGGCACCCTGGCCAACGGCGCGCAGGCGATAGTGCCAAACAACAGTTATTTTCAGTACGGTGGCGGCACTATCCGGCTGACACTAACCGGGCCTGCGACCGCGAACTTTGATTTATACCTGCAGCGCTGGAATGGCTCCAGCTGGGTCAATGTGGCGCAGTCCACTTCAGGCACGGCAAAAGAATCATTGAGTTATGCGGCCAACAGCGCCTATTACCGGGTGCTGATCAAAGCAGTCAGTGGCAGCGGCAGTTACACGCTAAAACTGGAGAAATAACCGCTACGCCACGATCGCCTGACGCGATCGTGGCCGTTTTTTCGCCAAACATCGGCCTTTTATCCCGGCCAAAACAGCGCTGGTCACTTCATCACCTGCCCGCTGCCTGCCGTCCCTTTTGCTCAGACAAGCGACCCGCACCGCCCGACAATACAGCCATCACCGCGCCTGTACTGACAACGCGACCAGCACCTGAGCAAGCCAATAACCCCGAGGGATACGCAATGAACAGCATGACTTTATTCCGCAGTGCCGCATTAACCATCACAGTTGCCACCAGTCTGGCCATGCCCGCCACCGCCAGCAAAGGCGATCTGTCTTATATCGAGCAGGCGGTGTTAAGTGTCTGCATAGAAGCCTCACAGGATGATGCTTTTGGCCTTGTGAAAACCTTAAAAGCCCATCGCATCAGTAAAGACAACGCGGTGAAAAAAGTGGTGTGCAACAGTCAGCCGCTGGTCGACTTCGCCCGCGCCGAACAAGCGCATAAAGTAGTGAAACTGCTGGCGCCGGTGGAACGCCGCGTCAACGGTAATGTCACGATCCAGGATGTGGATGCACCGCTTTGAGCGAGTTGCAGGCAATCCCAATATGTTATGTACGGTGGCGCTTCGCTGACCGTACCTACACTCAAATCGGGGCAGTAGGTACGCGCAAGCGTATGCGCCGCCGTACAATTAAGACACTGTTTTATGTCCTCAACTGGCACAAAGCCACTATCAAACGAAGTGGTACTTTCCGCGAAAGTGGCGGTGCTATTCATTTGCATCGCGCGGTAATACCGGTTGTAATGGGGTGGTCAATTCCATGCAATTAACCAACAGGCTTTCGCTACTGCAGCTCAGTCTCATTGACGATAAAGGTATAAAATGGCGACGCTTCGTCTTCTGCCACTTCACGTACAGAGTCGAGCCGGATCCGTTTTGATACTGCGGTAAAAAAGCGTAACGCCAGTTTATTCTCTTTAAATGTTGATGCAGCCATCGGTCGGCCTACCTGCGCAATGATCTGCCGCACCACTTCTAACGCAATCCAGCCGCCGCGATATTTCGGCAGGATAAAAAAGTCCGCCAGTTCCCACACCGAGCGCTGTTCCAGTTCAATCCAGTCCAGCAGCACAAAACCGACCAGCACTTCGTTCAGCCAAACCAGGTAGGCTTTGGCCGTGGCCGAGTCGACATAAAGGGCCAGATCTGCCGCAGTGCAGCCGTCATACAGCCCGTCAACGCAAATATCTTCTTTGCTCCAGTGGGTTGATTCAAAATAATAAAGCTGGAGTAAACGTTGTAAAACTTCTGTCTCGGACAGTTTCAGCTTGGTCAGATTCACTGTTGCCATAATACATCCTGATTGGCCGACGCCCTACGTGGGGCGAGAAAACTGTGTTTTGCAGCTGAAGTGCATTGCTTTGCCTGCAGCGGCAAACACAATGCCCCCGGAGCCACCGCTAAACCGGACTGCGCACCCCAGTTCGCTACGAACGCTTTACTTCGAAGACTCAGCATCCCAGCCATAAGCATTGGTAATGCGGTCAGCCAGCTGATTCATCAGGGCCATGCCATTGTCACTGTTGGTCATGATGATCATGCCATAGCCTTTATTCAGATGCCCGGTCATCCAGGCCCGGTAGCCCCAATTGGCGCCGCTGTGCGAAAAATACTGCTCCTTGCCAAGCTGCTCAATTTTTAAGCCGACTGCAAACTGCCCTACCCGCACCGGCGTGGTCATCTCAGTAGCCGACTGCCGGCTCAGCAGCTGGCCTTTTTCAGTGCGCAGCGCGGTCTGCAGTTCAATGATAAATTTGGCCAAATCAGTAGGCGTGGTCCACAGGGCCGCAGCCGCCATTTCAGGGTAAAGATGCCATGGCGCCGGCATGCGTTTGCCTTGTTCATCATGTGCCAACGCCGCAGACTGCGCTGCAGGCATGTACTCAAAGGCGCTGTTGGCCATCTGCAACGGCGTCAGTACTGTGGTTTGCATCAGCTGCGCAAAGGCGCAACGACACAGGTCCATCATCGCCTGTTGCATGATCATCGTACCGCCGCCGGAGTATTTGTATTCGGCATAAGGCGCCCGCGCGAACAACACTTTGCCGACATTGGAGGGCGCCTGACCATTAAGGATTTGTACCACAGTCGGCAGCGCTGCCTGCGGGGCGTAACCGGGAAAACCAAAACCGTCATCGGCGCCGGACGTGTGGCTGAATAAAGCGCGGGCCGTCACACTTTGCTGCCGCGTCATCTCAGACACCGGAATTTGCCATGAGGTAAGAAACGTATTGATGTCCTTGTCGAGGTCGAGCTGCCCCGCCTCGACCATCCGCATCGCCGCCATGGCCGTGACCGGCTTAGAGATGGAGGCCGCCTGAAAGCGCGTATTGGTATCCAGCAGACGCCCGCTGCTGACATCAGCAAGCCCATAAGCTTTGGCCCAGTGGATTTTGAAATCTTTCACCACCGCAATACTCAGGCCGGGCACCTGCAGCTGCAGCATCAAAGCCGGTAATGTCAGTTTATCGAACTCCCCTTTACCGGCAGTTTGCACAGCTTCGATCCGCGCGATGAAAGGCGCCGCATCACCTGGCGGCAGCGTTGCGGGTGCCGCGGTAACAAGAAATGCGCTGAATAATGGCAACAGCAAACCAGCTTTAGTCATTACTGAAGATGTCCTTATTTAGGTGAAAAGTGGCTGGCACTTGATAGGCCTGCGCCATGATAGTTTATTTGCGACGGTTGATGCTGCCAGCCAACATCAATGACTAGCTGCTGTGCGATGACAACAAAGCCCGATTCACCCGACGAATAAATCGCCAATGCCAGATCCAGCACAGAATGGCAACCAGGCCGGCGATTGAGCCGACGGCGTGTGGAATTAGTGAAATCACCTGTGCACTGCACCAGCCAAGCCCCGACTTCATGCCAAACGACTGAAATTCAGCGAGTGCAGGATTGCTGTTGGCTTCGGCTTTGAGTGATTTGGCGACATTGGCGATAATAAAAAAGTCTTCGATAAAATTGTACGGCAGCACAAACATCCACCAGACGCTATTGGGGCTGGCTTGTCTTGACGCCGGCGCAACCAGCTGCAGGGTCTTGACCAGATCGCGGGCATAAAAAAATACCAACAGCAAAAAGATGATGATCGCGAAAAATGCCCCAACCGGGCCAAACACCTGCAGCTCCGCCAGAATACCGCCACCAGCATCCGGCTGCAGCAACGGATATAGCAGGCCAATCCCAATTGGGATGCTGAGGATAATTTTGAGCAAGGTCATTGCGGTCATTTTTAATCCAGGCCGTTTGCTGTGCGCAAATTACGCCATGTAAATAAATGGTGAAAAACACACTACCAGAACGGAAACGAACAACGCAATTGCTAAGTGCAGTTTGCTGCTGCAACAAAAGAGCCGGCAAAGTGATGGCGCTTTTATTCAACGCTGCAGCATGGCCACCAGCGACGCCAAAGCCCGCAGACGAGATCGTCGCGGGCCAGAGATGTGGACAATTGCGGGCGTTCAGCGCATCGGCGACGTGCTTTCTTTCACAGCGAAACCTTTGATCAGCAGCCAGAAACCTGTTGCCGGGTAGATCAGCGCAAGCGGCGCCAGTAGCGCATAAATGATGTCGTAGCCAAACAACTCACGCAGGATCGTACACATCTGACAGGCAGCGGCGACCATGCCCGCAAAGGCCAGCGCTGCCGGGATCAGCCGGGCGCGCTTGAGCAGGAAGAAAAGCAGGAAAACGCTGAGGCCGCCGACCAGTTTGTCAGGGAAGTGGATACCGTTGCGCAAGCCGCCCAGCAGCTCCCGCACCACTTCAAAGCTTGCCGCCGCCTGCGGTCCGACCGCCAGAAAGGCCTCGCTGACCGGGCGCATGGCCAGCAGCACAGTGTGCTCCACCTGGCTCATGGCGAATCCAGCCGTCACCAGCAACAGATAACAGCGGCTTAACACCGGCATCTGCGCGGCCATCCGTTGCCGGACGGACGCGGCTATCGCCAGAGAGATCAGGCCGGTGACAAGCCCCAGCACAACGATGATCCCAACCAACGCAGGCTGCTGCCCGGCCTGAACCATAAAGCCACCGTTGGAGAACAAATCGCTTTGCAATTGGAAGTTGGAGTACATGCCAAGGGCGAAGCTGACCAACATGCCAAACCCCACCAGGCGACCTTGGGTAAGGGCCGATGCAGCCGGCATGGCAGGCGTTACAGAGATGGCCTCGTTGGCCACAGAGTTCTGAATCATGATATTTCCTTTGAATAAATGCCTGGCGCTAATGCCTGGCTATAGTGCCTGGCTAAAGTGCCGATTTGGTTTACAGACTGGCGTGGATGAAACTCATGAGCAATGTCTATGTGACAGGCGACGATCCAGCGGGTGCAAACGACGGCCTGGTGCGGCGAACGGCACCGCAGGTCGTCCCCCTTTTTATAACCGCAGTAACCTTGTATCAGCAGTTGGTGACTAAAGTTTGCAACGACGCGCAACGTGACGCCGCTCTGGTTTCATGGCTTTTTTGCAGTGACAAACGAGAGAAAATCGGCGAGCATTCGTTCAACATGCATAGCCAGCTTCTGGGTATTTTTGGCATAAAATCAGGAACTACCATAGCTGTTCCGTTGTCGCCTACTTAATTGTATTACCTACTCCAGTTGTAGGGATTCTTCGGGCCGGTGTTGTGGTTTTTGATTGAAAGACCCAGCATTTGCCAGTTGAATTAATCTGGCATCCAAGAAATGAGTTTTTATGAGTATCAATGCTTTTAAGAATAAGGTTTTCAATAATATTGTTATTATGCCAACGACTTACGTATCCAGTTGGAATAACGCTAAGTTTTCATTTTTTTCATGGAAAATCCGCGTAATTGCTGGCGGGCCAGTATACAGCAAGAATGTTCCCCGATATGTCAGGCATTGCGTTGGAATGATCCCTATTGTTTTTGAGGAGAATTCTGAGCCGAAATCAATTGCCGACACAATAGATAGCGGTGTGTGGTGTGGGCACGTATCACTACATTTTGGTCACATGATTGCAGATTATGCAATGCGAATTGCAGTTTCTGCCGCTAAGCACCCAGACAAATATTTATTATTTGCAGTTCAGGAAAAAATAGATATAGATGCGATCCCAAAATTTTTCTGGGAAATCATTCAGACTTTGGGAGGCAAAAAGGAAAATGTGCGTTTTATCAACAAGGCAACGCTTGTTAAAGAGATGATTGTGTATCCGCAGGCGGAGCGACGTTATGATGGAAAGCCGTGTAAAAATTATCTTCATTTATTAGATTCATTGCATCCACCAGTAGAAAAACGATATCAGGCAATATATTTTTCGCGCGTCAACTATTTATTAGGTGGGATCGCCGGAGAGCATTATTTAGAAGAAGTAATGAAACAGCTCGGAGTCCTTGTCATTCGTCCTGAAGAGTATCCGTTAGAAGTGCAAATAAATTTCTGCCGACAGGCCGAAAAGCTGATATTT
>JAIXSW010000163.1 GCA_027484495.1 Gammaproteobacteria bacterium | reverse complement strand
TTTAGGCAGGGTTTAAACGGCGGCTGTCACTGTCACAGATCCAGCCGGCGAAAAGAGGGCAATCTGCCGGTCAATCACCGGCAAATTGCATACGTATGCAATAGCTCAGGCAGAGATTATGCAAAAGGTCAGAACTGGCGGTTCCAGCTCAGGAAAAGTTCAGTCTGCCAGTCACGTTGTTGACTGGCTTTGTCCAGCGTATTACTAAACTCCAGGCCCCATTTCCACTGGTCTGCATGGTCGCGCCATTGCTGCTCAGTGCGCCATAACAACACGGTACGGGCCGGCAATTGCGCTTGGGTCCACTTTGACGGTAAATCGACCCGGGTGCCATCGACATTGAGGCGCAACCAGGCCAGTTTGTTGTGCCAGCTGGTCGTACTGTCCAGTTGCGTCAACATCCCCAGATTCAGTGCCTTGCTGTCATTATCATACG
Organism: Gammaproteobacteria bacterium; assembly: GCA_027484495.1. Lineage (GTDB taxonomy): Bacteria > Pseudomonadota > Gammaproteobacteria > Enterobacterales > Alteromonadaceae > Pararheinheimera. The sequence continues at coordinate 2,837 of JAIXSW010000163.1, read as the reverse complement.
AAGTACCGAATGCCCGGCCATACCGGCGATAACCGTCATGATGTGTCGAGTGCTCGTAATAACAGTTGAATTTACGGTCATTACTGCAGTCGATGGCGGTATCAATAATTTCCAGATAAATCCGGCTACTGAGTGGCCGGACATAAGTATCGATCCCAAGCTGATAAGACACTTTGTACAGTTGCAATGTTTTGGTGCTGACGTCATCGGCAATAGCGGACCAATACACACCAAATGGCTGATCGAGCAGACTGGTGGTCCAGCGCAGATCGTAACCGGCCAACATATTTTCAGCCCCTTCCAGCGTACCGCCACGGAACAGACCGTCAAACCAATCGTTCAGACCATTGCCGTAGCCCTGGCCGCCGTAGGTCATCACCCAGCTAAAGCCCATTTCCAGTGAGTTCAGCGGTTTAATGCCTAGTCTGGCCTGCCACAGTTTGGCATCTGGCACCTGAGCCCGGCTGCTGAGCTGACCAAAGCTGGTGGTAAAGGTCCAGGCTGGCAGCCAGTCTTCGGCCGCAGCAGCACTGGAGTTCCGGCTCAGCGTCACCGCCGGCACAGGCCGGGCATTGGTCGACAGAATCGCACTGGTATCAAATGACGGGCCCCAGTATTTTTCCAGCGCACCGGCACTGACAATCCAGTTGCCGGCTTTAACCGCCACATAGCTGCCGTCCAGTCGGGTACGATTCTGATCAAACGGCTGACTGACCTGACTGACCTGCAGCCGGGCACTGATGCGATCGGTTTGGTAGCTGCCGCTGGCCTGCGCCTGAGCTTTATCCCGCAGGGTATCGCCAAAACGCACCACCGCCGGTTGTTCAGTTTCGCCGGCAAGGCTCAGACTGGCCTGCACGTCACGCCGATCGCGCTGCCACAGCATCATTACGCGGTGAAGGGCGTCGCGCAGATCCGGTGTTAGATCGTTGGCATCGACACTTTGCAAATCCTGCACAATGCCACTCCACATCAGCGGGTAAGTATTGATGGGCTGCCGGATATGGCCTGAGTCGGCTAACAGCTGGATATCGTTACGCAGCGCTAAATCATCAGCTTCAATCCACCAACCGGCGGACGCCGATGCAGACATCACCGCTGCACAGCTAATTAATACAGAGAGCAGTTTCAAAATGAATTCCCTTCGCAAAAAGTTGCGGCGATTATACACAGCCGTTTGCGCCGGCCAAATGACTCAGGACGCACACCGTACAATTTCGCTACATTTTGGCGGCAGCGCTGCCGTATAAAACAAAACGGGACGCAAGTCCCGTTTCCATCATCAAGCGTCAGGTGCTTACCAGATCTTCACCCGGACATCGTCCGGCCGGTACATACCGTCACCAGGCTTCACGTCATAGGCCTGATAAAATTCCGGCATATTCGACAGCACGCCTAACACACGATACATGCCTGGCGAATGTGGTCCGGTGATGATTTGCTGACGCAGCGCTTCATCGCGGAACTTAATCCGCCAGACCTGTGACCAACCGATGAAAAAGCGCTTTTCACCGGTAAAACCGTCGATCACCGGCGCCGGTTTGCCAGCCAGAGAGTTCTGATAAGCCCGGTACGACACAGTCAGGCCACCCAAGTCAGCAATGTTTTCACCCAACCCCAAGGCGCCTTGCAGGTGCAAATCATCAATCGGGTTAAAGGCGCTGTATTGGTCGATCATCTGCTGCGCACGTTGTTTAAACTTCTGTTCATCGTCCGGCGTCCACCAATCGCGCAAATTGCCATCCCCATCGGAACGCCGGCCCTGATCGTCAAAGCCATGGGTAATTTCATGGCCAATCACGCCGCCGATGGCGCCATAGTTCACGGCGTCGTCGGCTTCAACATTAAAAAATGGCGGCTGCAGAATGGCGGCCGGGAACACAATTTCATTCATCGTCGAGCTGTAGTAGGCATTGACTGTTTGTGGCGTCATGCCCCAGTCCGTGCGATCGACCGGTTTACCAAGACGGCCGGTATTGCGCTGGTATTCACAGGCGCTGCTGCGCTGCATATTGCCAACCAGATCGCCGGCTTTCACTTCCAGACAGCTGTAATCACGCCACACATCTGGGTAACCAATTTTGGTATTAAATTTCGCCAGCTTCGCCTGCGCCTGTTGTTTGGTTTCCGGACTCATCCACTCGAGGCCGTTGATCGATTGCTCAAACGCAACGCGCAGATTTTTAATCAGCTGTTCCATCCGCGCTTTCGCTTCTGGTTTGAAGTGTTTTTCGACATACAGCTTGCCGACCATAAAACCAAGCGCTTCATCAATCGCTGCGACCGCACGTTCTTCACGTGGTTTTTGTTGCTGCAGGCCGTTCAGAGCGCGGCCATAAAAATCAAAACTGGCTTGTTCAAAGCCACTCGCCAATAACGCAGCGTGACTGCGGATTAAATGAAATTTCAGATACAACTGCCAGTCAGCCAGACTGATTTGGCTCTGTAATTTGGCAAATTCGCTGAGATATGTCGGTTGACGCACCACCAGACTGTCAATGGTCGGCACGCCGGCGCCTTGCAGGAAACCAGCCCAGTCAAAACCGGGCGCCACAGTGGCCAGCTCCGCTGGTGTCATTTTGTTATACGTTGCAGTACGGTCACGATTCTGCACACGGCTCCATTGAATAGTGGCCAGTTGTTGCTCAATGGCATAAATCCGATCTGCCGCCGCCGTGCCGTCCGGCCAGCCGGCCAGTTCCCAGAATTTTGCGATCATCCAGCGATACTGCTGTTTGATTTTTTCTGCTTTTTCATCCGTTTTCAGATAGTTATCCCGATCTGGCATGCCAAGGCCAGATTGATTCACCAGACTGATGTACTGCGTGGAGTTTTTT
>JAIXSW010000261.1 GCA_027484495.1 Gammaproteobacteria bacterium | reverse complement strand
TTCTGTGATGACAAACACGTTCTCAGCCGACAAGGCTTCAACGGCCGGCAACTGATCAACCACTTTAATCGGCATACTTACTCCACATCACCATAAAAGATGCGTCACTGTGCCGAAATGCGCCTCAATTGTCAACTTCTATACGTTTAGACGTCTATATGTAGCTTTGAATTCCGCTATGTTCCGCTCTATTCTGAAACTACTGTTTTCTTGCCGGAGCTATCATGCAAATTCTTGCTTGCTTATGCGGGTTGCTTATCAGTCTGAGCTGCCTTGCACAAAGTGTCCAAGTCAAATCTGCTCAGATACAGGTCTATATCCGCGACGATGTATATGAAGATTACCTGAAATTTCTGAACGGCCGCCCGGTTTTGAGTATTAGCGATTTTCGCGGTAGTACCATGCGACGCGATGTCGCGGATGTAGTGCTGTTGCAGCAAGCGTTGGCATTGGGTGGATTTAACAAGAGTTTTTATTATCTGCCGGGCAAGTTTAACTTTCGCAATACCAAAATGCTGGAAAGCGGCGATTCACTGCTGAGTTTTGACACTTACTGGCTCAATGATGCGCAATCTATGTCGGATAAAGTCTTTATCAGCGAGCCGGTCGTACTCAAAGGCGAATATTTGGCCGGCATCTACAGTAGCCCAGATAACAGTGCAGTGTTTCAGATTAAATCATTGGCTGATCTACAGAGCTTCACTGCAGTCTCCACCCCCAAATGGCGCACCGACTGGCAAACTTTGAACGCTTTGCCGTTAAAGGAGCTAATTCAGGAAGATGAGTGGTTAAGTCAGGCAAGGATGGTGCACATGCGCTGGGTGGATTTTATGTTAATGCCATTTTTTCATGACAGCAAAGGCATATACCAGCTCGAGAAGATCCGCATGAAAGTAGTGCCAGGCGTCGCCATTTTGCTAAACGACAGCCGCCATTTTGTTATCAGTAAAGCCCATCCGGACGGACGTATTGCCAGCGAGGCACTGAACAAAGGATTAAAAATTTTGCGGGAGAATGGCCGGATAAAACAGTTATATCAACAAGCTGGTTTCATGTTACCGGCAGGCTCTGTCAAAGTTCTTAATCCCGCTGAACCTGCAAGTAATGCTGCACCTGCGGCAACAAACTCGTCACCGGCGCTCAGATCTTTCTGAGTCTGTCACTTTTCACCGCTTTATAAAAGCAAAAAGCCCTTCCGGGCTTTTGCTTCATTAGGCGACTGCTGCATGCACAGGCGTCGGCCATAGCTTTTTAAATCAAAATTCTTCGTCTAACTCTGCTGGTTCAGCCAGAACTGTATCTTCCACAACGGCAGCCCCTTTGGTAGGTTGCAGCAATAAGCGTTTACGCAGTTCAGTTTCAATCTCAAGCGCAATCGCCGGATTCTCTACCAGATACTTCATCGCATTAGACTTGCCTTGGCCAATTTTATTGCCTTTATAGGCATACCAGGCACCGGCTTTATCCACAAGTTTCTCGGCTACACCTAAATCGATCAATTCGCCGGTTTTGCTGATACCAGCGCCATACTGGATAATGAATTCGGCCTGACGGAATGGTGGCGCGACTTTGTTTTTCACCACTTTGACACGCGTTTCGTTACCGACAACTTCTTCGCCTTCTTTCACTGAACCAATACGGCGGATGTCCAAACGGACTGATGCGTAGAATTTCAGCGCGTTACCGCCAGTGGTAGTTTCCGGGTTGCCGAACATCACGCCAATCTTCATCCGGATTTGGTTGATGAAGATACACAAAGTGTTTGAACGCTTGATATTACCGGTCAGCTTACGCAAGGCCTGTGACATCAGACGAGCTTGCAAGCCAACGTGGCTGTCGCCCATGTCACCTTCGATCTCTGCTTTTGGCGTCAGTGCTGCCACAGAGTCGACAATGATCACATCGACTGCTGCAGACCGGACTAACATGTCACAAATTTCCAGCGCCTGTTCACCGGTATCCGGTTGCGACACCAGTAACTCGTCAACTTTTACACCGAGCTTGCCAGCATAAATCGGGTCCAGCGCGTGTTCAGCATCGATAAACGCACAGGTCTTACCCAACTTCTGTGCTTCGGCAATGACTTGTAATGTTAAAGTAGTTTTACCTGAAGATTCAGGGCCATAGATCTCGACGATCCGACCACAAGGTAAACCGCCGATACCTAAAGCGATATCCAGTCCCAGCGAGCCGGTGGAGATCGCGTCGATTTCCAGCGAGGTGTTGTCACCCAGTTTCATGATTGAGCCTTTGCCGAACTGACGTTCGATTTGGCTTAAGGCTGCGCTGAGGGCTTTTTGTTTATTGTCGTCCATTGTGAACTCCGGGAAAGTGGGTTTCGCCTGAAATGCTGTATGCTCATACAGTAGTTGAATCAATTTGCGCTGTCAACAACTGAATCATTTGCTGTAAGGCAAAATCGATACTTTGTTGCCGGACCGCTGAACGATCGCCATGCAGCAGGATCCGCACTGTGGCAACTTTGCCCTGCAGATAAAAACCCAAACAGACGGTACCAACCGGTTTGGTCAGGCTACCGCCATCCGGGCCGGCAATCCCCGACACCGCAATGGCACAGTCGGCAGCAGCGGCAGCAGCGGCACCACTCGCCATTTCAGCGACCGTTTCTTCGCTGACCGCGCCAAACTGTAATAAAGTGGCGCTTTTCACGCTGAGCAATTGTTGCTTGGCTTTATTGCTGTAAGTGATAAAACTGCGGTCCAGATAAGCTGAACTGCCCGGGATCGCGGTCAGCGCGTAAGCAATACCGCCACCGGTACAGGATTCGGCGGTGGTGATAGTCAGCTTTTTCCGCAATAATAGTTGCCCCAATGCCGAGGCCAGTGTCTCGGTATGCGCCGGAACTGTCATTTTCATACCATTTTGGGAAATCAGAACTTTAATTATGCCGTCAGACAACCAGACCGGGCAAGCGCAGAGTGCCCATACCCCGATGATGCAACAATATCTGGCTTTAAAAGCCGAAAATCCGGACATTTTATTGTTTTACCGGATGGGCGATTTTTATGAGCTGTTTTATGACGACGCAAAAAAGGCGGCGGCTTTGTTGGATATTTCGCTGACCAAACGCGGACAGTCTGCCGGCGCACCAATTCCGATGGCCGGCGTGCCCCACCACGCGGTAGAAAATTATCTGGCGCGACTGGTGCAACTGGGCGAATCGGTAGCGATTTGCGAACAGGTCGGCGATCCGGCGACCAGCAAAGGTCCGGTTGATCGCAAAGTCGTGCGCGTCGTCACTCCCGGCACAGTGACTGATGAAGCGCTATTGCAAGAACGGCAGGACACCTTGCTCGCTGCGGTTTATCAGCATAAACAGCAATTTGGTGTGGCATATCTCGATTTGAGCGCCGGTCGCTTTGTCCTGACCGAACTGCCGGGCGAAGAAGATCTGGCCGCGTTGTTGCAACGACTGCATCCGGCCGAGCTGCTGTACTGTGAAGACCAGTTGCTGCCGGCTCTGGTCCTCGACCGCAAAGGCGCGCGCCGGCGCCCGGTATGGGATTTTGAACAAAGCAGCGCGGAACGCGCCTTATGTCAGCAGTTTGGCACGCGCGATCTGAATAGTTTTGGTGTGCAGGACGCCCGGTTCGGGCTGATGGCTGCAGGCTGCCTGTTGCAATACGTCAAAGATACCCAACGCGCCAATCTGCCGCATTTACGTAGCATTTCACTGGAAAAGCACAGTGATCATATCGTTCTGGACGCCGCGACCCGGCGCAATCTTGAACTGACACAGACGTTAAACGGTCAGTACGCGCATTCTTTAGCGGCGGTACTGGACCAATGCCAGACAGCGATGGGCAGCCGACTGCTGAAACGTTGGATCCACGCACCACTGCGCGATCAGGTTGCAGTTGGTCAACGCCATCAGGCGGTGGCTGAACTGCAACAATTTGATGTGGAATTGCAGCCGCTGCTGAAACAGATTGGCGATATTGAACGGATTGTCGCCCGACTGGCACTTCGAAGCGCACGGCCACGCGATTTTGCCCGGTTGCGTCAGGCCTTGCAGCAATTGCCTGAACTGACACCAATCCTGAGTCAGTTGCAAAGCCCGCGCCTGCAACAACTTGGTGCAGATTGCGAACCAATGCCAACGCTGACCGCATTGCTCGAACAGGCCATTATCGACAATCCACCGGTGCTGATCCGTGACGGCGGAGTGATTGCCGAAGGCTATCATCCGGAGTTAGATCAATGGCGCGCACTTGCCAAAGGCGCGACCGATTATCTGGAACAGCTGGAGCAACGCGAAAAGGCCCGCACCGGTATTGCCTCGCTGAAAGTCGGTTTTAATAAAGTCGCCGGTTATTACATCGAAACCGGCCGCGCCGCTGCAGATGCAGTGCCCGCCGATTATATCCGCCGCCAGACGCTGAAAAATAACGAACGCTATATCATCCCTGAATTAAAAGAATACGAAGACAAAGTACTGGGCAGCGAAAGCAAAGCCTTGGCGCTGGAGAAACAGCTGTACGAACAGCTATTTGATTTGGTCGCGCCGGATCTGGCTGCGCTGCAACAACTGGCAGCCAGTTTGTCCGAATTAGACGTCCTGACCAACTTTGCTGAACGTGCGGCACGGCTACATTATTGTCAGCCGGTGCTGTGCAACGAGATTGGCATCAATATTCAGCAGGGGCGCCATCCGGTTGTCGAGCAAATGACTGTTGAGCCTTTTATCGCCAACCCGCTGATGTTAACCCCGGCGCGGCATTTACTGGTGGTCACCGGACCGAATATGGGCGGTAAATCGACCTATATGCGCCAGGCGGCACTGATTGTGCTGATGGCATATATCGGTAGTTTTGTACCGGCTGCTGCAGCCACGCTCGGACCGGTTGATCGGATCTTCACCCGCGTCGGTGCGTCCGATGATTTGGCCTCTGGCCGTTCGACTTTTATGGTGGAAATGACCGAAACCGCGACCATCCTGCATCATGCCACGGCGCAAAGTCTGGTGCTGATGGACGAAATTGGTCGTGGTACCAGTACTTATGATGGATTGTCACTGGCCTGGGCCTGTGCTGAATATCTGGCCAACAAACTCAAAGCGTTGACACTATTTGCTACCCACTATTTTGAACTGACCGATCTGCCGTCGTTATTGCCGGGGGTTGCCAACATCCATCTGGATGCAGTCGAACATGATGAACATATCGTGTTTATGCATCAGGTGCAGGATGGTGCCGCCAGCAAGAGTTATGGTCTGCAGGTCGCTCAGCTGGCCGGCGTACCAAAAGTTGTGATACAGCAGGCGCGACGCAAGTTGCAGGCGCTGGAACAACAACATCCGGTGGCGGACAAACCCCGCCCAGCCAATCTGCCAGCGCAGGCCGAGCTATTTGCCGAACCGGCGCCGCATCCGGTGCTGGAACAGCTGACGCGGCTTGATCCGGATGACCTGTCGCCGCGTCAGGCTCTGGAGTTGTTATTTGCGCTGAAACGCCAGCTGTAAACGCAGAGTACGCGGTGGACCCGCTCCGGTGAACCCGGTCGCAGACGCATGCGCTGTGCCGGGTCGCACGGTCCGGCTTTAATCGAGCGCCAACACGTCGACAGCCACTTCAAGCAGATGTTCGCCGCTGCCCTGCAATACGCCTTTCAGTGGGACCACATCGGCATAATCGCGGCCAAAGGCCAGCGTCAGGTGTTGTACATCGGCCAGCACATTATTCGTGGGGTCAAAGTCGACCCAGCCAAGCACAGGGTCATACACGGCAAACCAGGCGTGCGATGCATCAGCGCCTTGTAACCGTGGCTGTCCCGGTGGCGGCCGGGTTTCCAGATAACCACTGACATAACGCGCCGCCAACCCCTGACTGCGCAGACAGCTGATCGCCAGTTGGGCAAAATCCTGGCAGACGCCGCGTTTATGCGCCAAGACATCAGCGATAGGTGTCACTACAGTACTGAACTCCGGATCGTATTGAAATTCTTCATAAATCAATTGATTAAGCCGTGCGACATTTTGCAGCATGCTCAGATCTGGCCGATATATCTGCTGCCATAACATTGCTGTGGCTGGCAAATGCGGAATATTCCGGCTGGCTTGCCGGCATAAGGCAACTTTGACGTCACTGACAGCACGGCTGTCGCAGGCTTGCAACAAACCGGCACCGTCCGCCAGCTGTGATGCCAGCAGCCGCGGACTCACCGACAATTCAGCCTCCACCCGTACTTCCAGCTGTTGATGCGGTGCCAACACATGTAATAACTGACGGCTATTGCCAAAATAATCCAGGTGCGAATACTCATTGCAAGGCCCGGGTTCGACCGTCAGCCGGTAATTCAACAATTGCTGCCAGGGTAAATCCAGCGGACGCAAACAGGTCAGATTATAACTGTTGGCAATAGATCGCTGATAACCATAACGGGTCAAATGACTCAGCTGATATCGCATCGGACCTCCGCGCAGGCAACATAGATGTTCATCCTAACCAACTCCTGGGCGCGTGATTAAAATACGCTAAGGTGATGCTGTCGGATAACAGCTTCAGGCGATGCTGAATTTGACTGAGTAACAAACCAAGCGCTGGCGTAGCGCCTTGTTCGCTATCAAACAGCGACTGCGGTTCAGTCAACTGCAACAAAGTCACCAGTTCCAGCGCCAGCCGCTGGACGGCCGACAGACCCGGTGTTGGCGTCAATAGCGGCAACCCGGCGCACTGGCGCTGGATCCGCAAGCACTGATAACCAACAGATCGCGGCGTGCTGTCATCAAAAACCAGTAAATCAATCACCGCCAGCGGGTGTAATTGACTACGATAACGGCGCCGGTAAGTGTTGACCGTATCGGCCAGCCGCAACACCGCTTCCATCAACGCGGCCGATGGCTTTGCCTCACCATGCGCCGGCACAAAGACGATTTGCAACAAAGCCGCAGTCTGCATGCCGCGTTCAATATGTTGCCCCAGATCCATCAGACGCAGGGCCTGAGTCCGGCTCATCGTTTCATTATTCAGCCCATACAACGCAGTTTGTAGCAGGATAATTTCATCGAGCTGCCGCAGGTACTGGCCGGCCGCGACCTGCACAGTCGATTGTTGTGGCCACTGCCGCAGGGCTTGCTGCAATTTGTCCAACACCAGCCAGGTATCTGCCGCGAAAAATTCCCGGGCAGACTGCGCGTTTAATAACAACGACTGTAAAATGGCAAACAAGCCGCCCGGATGGGCCGGGTCAAACAACTGCTGCAGCACCTGGGGTAAATCGAGCACGCCGGCATGGCCGTTGGCCTGTAAACAAAAGCGCAACAGCGGCGTCATGTCGGCTTGTGCCGCCAATGGATCTGCATGATGCTGACTGGCAAGGCCCAATGCGGCACGTAATGCCCGGCAGATTTGATTCAAGCGTTCATTGTAACGACCAAGCCAGAATAAATGATCAGCGACCCGACTGGTAACCAGGCCGCTGTGGCGCGACAGTTCGAGTGCGCCGCTACTGCTTTGTAACAGACTGGCGGTGACTCCCCGATCTGCCAACACCCAGACATCTTTGACTAACTGCGCGCCGCTCTGTGCTATTTCAGAGCCGTGCGGAGGGATCTGCAGCGACAGCCCATCTGTGCTCAGTCTGGCATATCCCCCCGGCAACACAGTGCCAGGCTGCCCCTCTGCCAAGAGACTGAACAAACGCAGCGTACAGGCAGCGGCAAATGAGCCGGTATCGGGCTGCCAGCAAGATTCATGCGGCAGTTCCGCTAAGACAACAGCAATGTGGTCGACCGGATCTGCGGCAATTTGCGCTGACAATTGCTGCAACGCTGCAGCGTCCAGCCGGGCCGGTAAATAGTGCTGTTGACTACTGATACGCTGTACCCGGTAAGCGCAGAGGCCTGCTATGACCTTTGCGCAGTGCTCAGCTTCACCGAGCCACAACGCAACAGCCTGCGGCAATATCAAAGGTTCACCCAATAATGCCTGACACAACCGCGGTAAAAATGGTGCCAATACACCGCTGTCGATCAGACTGCTACCCGGCGGATTGACGCAACACAGCTGCTGCTGCCGGATACTTTGCAATAGGCCGGCACAACCACCGGTGCCCGGCTCCAGCTCCAGCGGATCAGACTGAGGATCGGGCAAAAACCGCAACAAAGCACCGACACTTTGCAGTCCGGTCAGGGTTTTTAACCACAGCGCGCCATCACGAAACGTCAGATCGGCGCCGTGCACCAGCGCAATATCCAGATAATTGGCTAAATACGCCTGCTCAAAATAATTCGTGTTGCGTACCGAGGTGATCCAAAGCCCTACCAATGCAGCATGGTCAGCCTCCCCCAACACAGGCTGTTGCAACAACTGCAACAGCTGACGGTAAAAACCGGCGATTTGCGCTTTGCCAAGCGTCAAGCCCTGCAGCGGTGCAGCATGATTAAACGCCAGCCGGTGCTCGACCAGATGGCCAAGTCCGGCCGGGACCAGCGCATGATCAGCCAACACGCACCACTGACCGCGGGCATCTTTTGCCAGATCCAGACTCAGCAGTGGCAACCAATCAGCCGGCTGCGTTAATAAACCGGCGGCAGGCAGTAAATAGTCGGCGGCACGAAACAACGCCTCTGCCGGCAGCAAATGGTCACGCACGATTTGCTGCGCACCATAGACATCATTCAACACCAACTGCAGCAAACGCTGGCGTTGCAACATGCCCGCTTCAAGCAACTGCCAGTCCTCTGCAGCGATCAACATCGGCAGCGGATCCAGCTGACGCTGCGGCGCGGTATTGGTGCCAAAACCCGCTGCATTTTCGCGTAACTGCTGCTGTAACTCGCGAAACAATGCCGGTAACCGCGCCTGCGATGCGTGCAGCCAATGACTGAGTGCTGTACTTGCAGGGGAATTGTGGTCTGTCACCAAAAGCCTCAGGGTTATCGCACTCAGGCCGAGCGCTGAGTTGCAGTCAATGGTTGCTGGCACGGCGCCAGGATCGTCTGGTGCAGCGCAATAATGCCGGCCTGTAATTGGTCAATCAACGTATGCAGTTGCACTGTCGACAACTCAGACAACGCCTGAGGCCGCAGCAAGGACTGCACCTGATGCAGCTCCTGCAAAATTTCCGGGGCATGCGGCAGCGCTTTTGCAGATGCTGCGACCCGGTTCAGACAATAACTGATTGAACGCGGGAAATCCGCATAGGTCAGCAGATAATCAATTGCATCCACATCGCCTTTTTGCCGTGCCAGATAATATTGGTACGATTCCATCCCGCCCAGTGCATTCAGCACCGACAACCAGCGAAACTTAGGTCTTTTGATTTGTGTTGGCTGCAACTGTTGCAGCACCATGACGTCCATAATGCGGGTCGTCATATCAGCCCGTTCCAGATGCCGGCCAATATTAAACAAATCAAAGGCGTCGCCGCGCAACATGGTGCCATCCAACACACCGACCACCATCTGACAACGCCGGCTGACTTCGGCCATCAGCTGATACCGCTGCTGCCGGCTGACCGCGGTACTGCAATGCTGTTGTAAGAACAGGTCCAGCGCATTCAGTTCCTCCCACATATCGCGCGGGATCAACGGCCGGATGGTGCGGGCATTGTGTTTCAGTGCGGTACTGGTCGCCCGGATCGACACCGGACTGTCACTGGCATTAATCAGACAGGCCATCACCGCGCGCTCCGTTTCGGCCAGCGATAAAGCCGTCTCACCCTGCTGAAACTTCTGCAACAACTCGCCGCTGTCCTGCCCCAGTACATCCAGCAAAATAGGCCAGCCAAACTGGGTATCCTGATGACTATCGATCAACACATGGCTGGTCGCGTTAATCAGACGGGCCGTGTCATCGAGCCGCTCCAGATAACGCCCCAGCCAAAACAGATGATTTACCGATTTCAATAACATATGTCACACCTCATCATTGATGATCCAGGTATCTTTGCTGCCGCCGCCTTGCGACGAATTCACCACCAGGGATCCACGTCGTAACGCGACCCGTCTTAACCCGCCGGTACTGCAATATAAATCGCGGCCCTGCAAAACAAAGGGTCGTAAATCGAGGTGACGCGGTTCCAGCACGCCGTCGCACAAGGTTGGCGCTGTGGAGAGTTGCAAAGTCGGTTGGGCGACAAAATTGCGTGGATCTGCCACTATCGCCTGAGCCATCACGGCGCGTTCAGCCTCGGTCGCCCGCGGGCCAATCAGGATGCCGTAGCGACCGGACTCATTCGCCGGTTTCACCACCAGTGTGGCCAGATTGGGCAGCACATAAGCGCGTTGTTGTT
>JAIXSW010000529.1 GCA_027484495.1 Gammaproteobacteria bacterium | reverse complement strand
TCTGCGTCCGACAAGGTGCGCAAACCCTGATCAATAATCTGTAACAGCAGCGGGTAATCTTTACGCACAGCAAACAATGACGGCGTCACCGGCATGTCTGGCGGTAAATGCATACGCAGATTACTGTATTCCGGTTTGCGCAAAGTGCCGCCGGTGACCATCAGCGTGTCGATGGCGAAATTGACTTGTCCCTGCTGCAGCAGTTCGAGGCTCTCGTCATAATGTGACGTCGGCACAATTTTAATCTCAGGGAATTGCTGCTGCAGTAACAGATTGATGTCGTAATCTTTTTCGATAGCGACTGAGCTGCCACTTAATTCGCGCATCGATGCGACTGATGCTGTATGCCCGAGACTCAGCAAAGCCCATTGTGAAGGCCAGAAATTCAGACTGAAATTTGCTTGTTTTTTGCGCTCTGGCGTATCAGCCATATTGGCAACCATATCGAGTTTGCCATCGAGGAAATCCTGTACCAGCTGCTGCCAATCGAAATAAGTCACCGCGACCAGTTCAGTTCCAAGCCGCTGGTTTAACTTAGTCAGAATGTCCTGCGTCACACCTTTAAACACGCCATCCTGATCAACAAACTCCATCGGCGGCCAGTTCGCCATCACACCGACGCGGATACTGTGATGATTTTTCAGCCATTCCTGTGCTTCGGCTGACAAAGGTACTTGCTGGCGAAAACTGTTGTAAAATCCGGTCTCAGGCCGCGCCAGCCAGCGTTTTTCAATGGCTTCAAGCTGGTCTTGCGTAATGGCCTGAAATCCCTGCCTGATTTTATCTGCCAACTTATTGTCATCGGCTGACACCAGAACCTGCAGTTCAGTCTGGTAGCGTGGTTGCTCGAGTTTTTTATAGGCATTGGCATTCGTTTGCAGGATCCGATGTTGCATGACTAAATCTGAAATAAAAAAACCCGAGATTTCATTGCGTTCAAATGCCCGAACCATTTCCTCCAGCTTTTCGAAACTACGGATTTGTAGTACCGGATAATCCTGACGTAATTTCTCAACATATGACGCAGCAGCAAACACACCGATGGGCAGGTTGACCTGCGTGATATCGCTGAACTTCTGGCCAGAACTGTAATAAAACGAAGACATCAGGCGATAGACCGGCCAGACTTGTCGGACACCTTCGGGAGTTTTGCCTGCAACCGGGAACCCCATATGCGCATCGACCCGGCCTTGTCGCAGCGTTTTTATACCTTCAGTCGTGGTTTCAGGGACCATGGCAATCGGGATCCCTGTTTGATCCGACCAAAGTTGCCACAGATCAACCAGCAAGCCCTGCGGCAATCCATTCGGTGTCACATTCATCAGCGGCGGATTACCTTCTGCCATTGCCACAAGCACGGTATTTTCGTCACTGATGCCACTGAGCCAGCGCCGCTCCAGTTTCTCGACAAAACCTTCGGGTAAAGCTGCATACGCTTGGCCGAGATGCGCTGACAGTTCAGGTCGGTTGCGCAAAATTGCATACGTCAGTTCGATTTTTTGCAACGGCAGTTTGCGAAATAACGGGAATTGTTCCTGGAGCTCTTTAATCCGATCAAAACGCGGACTTAAGCGGTCTTGCGCGGTAAAAGCGCGTAGCTCTCCATTGAGTGCGGCATTGTATAAGTCATCCTGTAATGCAAACTCACGGACTATCAGACCCGGCACCGCCTGTTGCAACGAGACACTATTGGCTGATTGCTGCAAAGCGCCAATCAGATAAGGTTTCAGCTGCTGTAACTGATTAACATTATTCAGGTCCCGATGGACAAACACGTTGCTATAGACGTTGACCAGCGTCGGTCCCAGTAAATATTGTTGTTCACGTTCTGGGTTACGACTGAGGCCAGCCACGACATCGATATCACCATTAGCCAGCGCTGTGGCGAGCTGGACCCGGGGCAACACGCGGATCTCCAGTGTTAAACCGGCAGTATTTGCCAGCTGATTCCACAAATCGATTACCAGACCAACCGGTTTTTGTTGATTGTCAGAGTAGACATAAGGGTAAATATCGTCGTTGGTGCCAACAACCAGCCGCCCGGATGCCAGCGCCGGATCTGCAGCTTTCAGCGGTGCAGCCAGAGTCCACAGGCTGCACAACATACAAATGACCGTTATGATATGCTTCAAATTGCACTCTCTGAACATCAGGCGCTGTAAGCCAGGCCGGACTTGTTATTATGTATTATCTGGGTTGCCCGATGTGGGCAAACGATCAATGGCGCGGCAGCCTGTTTGATGCCGGTTGTCCCGCTTCAGACTTTTTAGCCCAATACAGCCGATATTTCAATGCAGTAGAAGGCAATACCACATTCTATGCCGATCCCTCAGCCGCTACGGTTTTACGCTGGCAGGCAAATGTTGATGCAGGTTTTCGCTTCACATTCAAAGTGCCGAAACAAATCAGTCACCGCCTGCGAGGCACAGAGCGTGCTGCTGCGCTGGCACAATGGCTGGATTTATTACAGCCACTACGCGCTCAAATCGGCTTGTGTCATTTACAGCTCTCTGCCCAGTATCTGGCGACCGCCGATGCTGATTTTCCGTCTTTGTTGCAGCAGCTGCGGTCGTTCAGTCCGCTCGCCGTTGAAGTGAGACATCCGGCGCTGTTTACCAAAGGTGACGCTGAACAACAACTCCATCAGCTATTACGGCAAACTGAGTGCGAACGGGTCATTCTCGACAGTAGATCGTTATTTGCGCAGGCACCTCTGAGTGCTGCGCTACAGGATGGGCAGCAGAAAAAAGCACGGCGCCGAGTGCACGTTTGCGCGCTGGGGCCTGACCCGATGTTTCGTTTTATTGGAGTATCAAATCT